>NZ_JAFGYI010000202.1:0-508 GCF_017490905.1 Pseudomonas sp. 32_A
TATCTAAATAATCATACATGCATGATGGATGCTTTTCAATACCAAATTGATCATCGAATTCAATAATGATAATATCATTTGGATTTCGTTGAATCAAGTATTCACAATCTAAAAAGAATGAATATTGATTAGGATAATTTGGACTTGTGATAACGCCTTGAGGATCCGTTATAACACCGCCACAAGCTATTTTGAAATCAAGTTGAAAACCATCACCAACAACATTATTTTCGTTTGAATGGAAAGTTACTTTTACTTTGTTTTTCTTTGAAATGAATATATCTGGTTTATTGAACGAACAAAATCTTCCTAATCGACGCCAAGAATCTTGTTCAGAATCAACTTGTTCGTCAACTAAAACATAGTCATTGATGCAATCATTTGAAGTTTCAAGATCAAATCGACCGACAAAACTAAAGTTTATATGATATCCAATTGGAACTTCTACTGTCCAAATGCATTCTGTACTTTTGTTATAATTGCTATAATCAATTGACCCATAGTAATG
>NZ_JAFGYI010000203.1:0-507 GCF_017490905.1 Pseudomonas sp. 32_A
TCATAGCGGGTACCTTATCTATATCGACCAAGGTAAAGAACGAAAATGAAAAAAAGAACTTTTCTCAAGAACCAGTTGATCAATGCATGGACCGAGTGCGTCAAGTACGATTACCCCACCGGCGTGATCAATGGGGAGCGGGCTCTTCAGGCATGTCTGTACCATCGTTTGATCAACGACTTCAAGGCCAATGGGATGGAGAACTGCCGCCGCATCTTCATCGAGCCAACAATTGACGTAAAAGGCCGAACTTCGAGGCGCATACCTGACATGATGATCTGTGACACCAATAACGTTATAGCGATTTTCGAACTGAAGTTTCATCCGCGCGTGACGTTGAGCGGAAGGTTCGGCGATGCATTGCGCGGTGGTGTGGAAAAGGACTTGGATACGCTATTGAGCATTGCTCAAGATTTAAACGGTGTTTCTGCGAAGCCTCAAGCCGACGCCTCACACATTGAGGTCAGCAATGAACGATATCTTGGTGTAAGCGGCGCGAGCAAGACC
>NZ_JAFGYI010000204.1:0-507 GCF_017490905.1 Pseudomonas sp. 32_A
ATCCCATCTCGAAACGTGTGCTGTTAAACGAGCGATTCCCGGTATTTACGATTTGCGACGAATGGCATTGGATTGCCGATTAATCACGAGTTAATCGATGGCCCGGAAATTCGCTGCGGTTTCTGCGAGATTTGAATGCCGCCCCTCGTCAATAACGTAATTGAATTGGAAGAATTCAGTCAGGTTGATGTCGGGTATTGCTTGTGCCGCGCGCCTTCGCGGCATTTGTCTGCGAAAAGATAGCAAGGAAAAAATCGGAGCGTCAAACTTTTTTTGATTGGATCTAAAAAAATTAGAGGCGTAATTCGTTTGACGCGAATCCGATTAAGGCAAGTTGCGGGTCAATTGGCGAAGCGCGTTTGGTGCGAACGGGGCGAATCCGTAGTACGAATGCGCGGGCGGGGATTTGCGGGACATGAATTGCTCGACGAGCCGCAGCGCATTCCGGCATGCGTCGAGATCGAGCGTGTGAATCGTGCTCGACGCGGCGTCGAGCCCCAACTGCGT
>NZ_JAFGYI010000026.1:0-84530 GCF_017490905.1 Pseudomonas sp. 32_A
TTCCGCCCTTACGGCGGGTCCCTTTTTGTCGTGGCAAAAAGGAACCAAAAACCGTCGGCTCCCATCATCCGGCCCCTTCGCTTCGCTACGGGGTCCCCTCACTACGGACTTGCTCCCGGGAGTACGCGCTGCAGGCCCCATCCATGGGGCCTCAGCGCTTGACGGGCATCCATGCCCGTCACCTCCCTCCGCAAGCCCTTCGCTCGGCCTCCTGAAGTCGCAATCTGCGTCGGCTGGACTACCGCGCGCTTAGAAGCAAAATCAAGAGCGAGAGCGAGAGCAAGAGCAAGAGCGGCTGCCACGCTTGGCATCACTTGCTCAGCGGGTCATCCCAGAAATGCCGCTCGGCCTCTTGCTGGATATCCGCCCGACTCAACCCCAGGTCGTGCAAGGTTGCGTCACTGAGGCTGGCCAGTTCCTGACGTTGGCGGTACAGCTGCAGCCAGCGCGCCGGGCGCTGCAGGGCGGCATGCCACAGGTGGTTCAGGGAAAAGGCAGGTTGCTGGATGCTGCTGACATGACCTTTCATCGTGAAGCCCTCCGTGTTGATGGCTCCAGTCTCGCGCCAGGCATAAGATCAATCCAACGAATGTTTCTGATGCCATGCATCTCGGAGATTGATGCAATGTCCCAGTACCAGAGCCTCGATGCGGACGTACTGCGCACCTTCGTGGCCATCGCCGAGCAGGGTGGCTTCACCCGCGCCGGCGAGGTGGTCAACCGCACCCAGTCGGCGGTGAGCATGCAGATGAAACGCCTGGAGGAGGACATCCTGCAGCGCCAGCTGTTCGAGCGCGACGGCCGCCAGGTGCGCCTGACCGCCGAGGGCCAGGTGTTGCTGGGCTATGCCCGGCGCATCCTCAAGTTGCATGGCGAAGTGTTCAACACCCTGCGCATGCCGCACATGGTCGGGGTAGTACGCATCGGTACGCCGGATGACTATGCCATGCGCTTCCTGCCGACCATTCTGTCGAGCTTTGCCCAGGCTTACCCGCTGGTGCAGGTGGAGGTGCATTGCGACTCCTCCAAACAGCTGATGCTGCGCCAGGACCTGGACCTGACCATCGTCACCCGTGAGCCGGGCAACGAGATTGGCCAGCTGCTGCGCCAGGAACGCCTGGTCTGGGCCGCCGCGGAAGGCTTCTGTCCGCAGGAGCAACGCCCCATGCCGGTAGCCTTGTTCAATACCGACTGCTTCTGCCGGGCCTGGACCTGCAATGCCCTCGAGGCCCAGGGCATCGACTACCGCATCGCCTATACCAGCCCGAGCCTGGCCGCGATCTTTGCCATTGTCACCGCAGGGTTGGCGGTGACCGCACAGTTGCAGAGCCTGATTGGCGGGAATATCCGCATTCTGGGGGAGAGCGAAGGGTTGCCGCAGTTGCCCGTGGCCAATGTGATGCTTGTGCGCAGTACCCAGAACCCTTCGCCGATCACCGATTGCATGGCCGATTACATCGTCGAAGGGTTCAAGTGATTTGGGGCTGCTGCGCAGCCCATCGCGACACAAGGCCGCTCCTACAAGGGTACGCGATCCCCTGTAGGAGCGGCCTTGTGTCGCGATGGGCCGCAAAGCGGCCCCAAAATCTCAAAGCTCAAACCCGAGCATCACCGCACACACCACCAAAAACACGCAGAACATTGTCCGCAACACTTTCTCCGGCAACGCATGGGCCAACTTCACCCCCCAGCTGATACTCAGCAAGCCGCCCACCGCCAATGGCACCCCCACACCCCAGTCGACACTGTGGTGCACCCCGTAGGTCATCAGGGTTACCAAGGTACTCGGCGCCGCCAGCGCCAGTGACAGCCCCTGCGCCACCACCTGGGTGGTACCGAACACACTGGTCAGGATCGGCGTGGCCACCACGGCCCCACCCACCCCGAACAAGCCACCCATGGTCCCGGCAAAACTGCCCAGCACACCCAGCCACGGCCAGGCATAGCGCAACTCGGCGCTGGGCGGTGTCACCTTCATGAACATCCGCGCCACGTTCCACACTGCCAAGGCCACCAGAAAGCCGACAAAGCCCAGACGCATGGAATGCGCATCCAGCCCCACCGCCCAGATCGACCCCAGCCAGGCGAACACGAAGCTGCACAGCGACAACGGCAGCGCATGGCGCAACTCGATGCGGTTACGCTGGTGATAACGCCACAGCGCCAGCAGCACATTGGGAACCACCATCACCAACGCCGTGCCCTGCGCCAGTTGCTGGTCCAGGCCGAACAGAACGCCCAGGGCGGGAATCGCGATCAGCCCACCGCCAATGCCGAACAGGCCGCCCATGCTTCCCAGGGCCGCACCCAGCACGATATACAACAACCACTCGATCATCACGGCCTCACCCGCCTATGCATACAATGCGAGCATGCTAACGATTGCGGGCTGGCGGGGAAACGCACAGCAGCGCACAATGGCTATGCGTTTTTCGCAAAAGCAAGGCAGCCATGAGCCCCGATACCCTGACCGACCAGCTAAGCCTGTTCCTCGATGTGCTGGAAACCGGCAGCTTTTCTGCCGCCGCCCGCCGCCACCCGCTGACGCCGTCCGCCGTGGCCCGGCGCATCGACAACCTGGAAAGCGCCGTGGGCAGCCGCCTGTTCACCCGCAGCACCCACGCCGTGCGCGCCACACCTGCAGGCAATGCCTTTGCCGAACGGGCCAGGCGCATCATCGAGGAACTGCGCCTGGCTCGCGCCGAAGCGGTGTCGCTGAGCAATGCCCCCGAAGGCCTGATCCGTATCGACGCCCCCGCCGCATTCGGCCGCCGCCACCTGGCCCCGGCCATCGCTGATTTCCTGGTCGCCTACCCGGGCCTGGATGTGCAACTGCGCCTGATTGACAGCTTTGTCGACCTGCATGGCAGCCACCTGGGCGAGGTCGACCTGGTGCTGCGCGCCGGCCCCCTGGCCGATACCCGGCTGGTCGCCACGCCATTGGCCTACATGGTGCGCATCGCCTGTGCCAGCCCTGCCTACCTGGCCAGCCGCGGCATGCCCACCTGCCCCAGCGAGCTGCCCGGGCACGACGGCCTGGACTGGGACGGCCTGGCGCCGCCATTCGCCTGGCGTTTCAACGTGGCCGGGCAAACCCGCCTGTACCGCCCCTCGCGCATGCGCATGGCCGCCAACAATGCCGAAACCCTACTGTTCGGCGCCCTCGCCGGCTTGGGCATCGCCCACCTGCCCACTTGGCTGATCAGCGAATACTTGCTGCGCGGCGAGCTGATGCCGTTGTTTTGCGACGGTGGCTTGCCCAAAGCGGAAAGCAGCGGTATCTACGCGCTTCGCCTGGAACATGAAACGAACTCTCGCAGCCGTTTGCTGCTCGAATTTCTCAAGAGCCGCTTCAGCCCGATTCCACCCTGGGACCTGGCCTTGCGCAGTGAACTGCGCGAATAAAGCGCGCACTAACGATCAGCGTGCCAGACTTTCCCATTGATTACTTTCAAGGACCTGCATGAACGCCAACACCCAAGCCTCTTGTGACGAGCTGCTGCTGGACAACCAGGTCTGTTTCGCCCTGCACTCCACCTCGTTGCTGATGACCAAGGTCTACAAACCGCTGCTGCAGGCCCTGGGCCTGACCTACCCGCAGTATCTGGCCATGCTCGTGCTGTGGGAGCATGACGGCCTGACCGTCGGCGAGATAAGCCAGCACCTGCTCACCGACCCTGGCTCGCTGACGCCGCTGCTGAAGCGCCTGGAAAGCGAAGGCCTGCTGCAGCGCAACCGCAGCCGCGAGGACGAGCGAGTGGTACTGGTGCAGTTGACCGACAAGGGCCGCGCCTTGCAGCAGCAGGCCAAAGAAGTGCCGCAGTGCATTCTCAAGGCCAGCGGCCACAGCCTGGAACAGCTGCAGCAACTGCAGGCCGACCTGCTGGCGCTACGCGAGAACCTGCAGAAAAACCTCTGACAGCTATGCTGTGCAATGGCCGTTCGGATGAGCGGCGAAGATTTATCTTGCGCACAAACTAATTGCGCGCTAATTTAAATCCCACACCAACCCGCGCCCTCCTCCAGACGGGGAGCGCACAGCACATTAGCGAGGCTCAAGATGCAAAAGGTCACTCCGCTGTACATCGCAGAAGCTACCTCCACCGGTGGGCGCGACGGCAAATCCCGTTCCAGTGACGGCAAGCTGGTGGTCAGCCTGAGCACCCCCAAGGAACTGGGCGGCGCAGGCGGTGACGGCACCAACCCCGAGCAGATGTTCGCCGCCGGTTACTCGGCTTGCTTCATCGGTGCCCTGAAGTTCGTGGCCGGGCAGGAGAAAAAGGCCCTGCCGGCGGACGCCTCGATCACCGCGAAGGTGGGCATCGGCCAGATTCCGGGGGGGTTCGGCCTGGACATCGACTTGCACATCAACCTGCCGGGCCTGGCCCAGGCGGATGCAGAAGGGCTGGTGGAAAAGGCGCACAAGGTGTGCCCGTACTCCAACGCCACCCGCGGCAATGTGGATGTGCGCCTGCACGTGACCGTGTAAGGCTGTGGGAGCGGCCTTGCGTCGCGATGGGGCGCGAAGCGGCCCCAGAATCTCGGGTACCCTTGATATCGCCGGGGCCGCTTTGCGGCCCTTTCGCGACACAAGGCCGCTCCCACAAAAGCAAGAGCCAGCATCGAGAACCGCAAAAACGCAGGCATGAAAAAACCCGGCCAAGGCCGGGTTTTTGCGTTTCACAAGAAGGATTACTTCTTGGAACGGCCTTTGAAGCTGTTGTCGCGAGTGTCGATATCGATCCACTCGTCGATCTGGATGAAGTCGGCAACCGAGATCTCGGTACCGTTCTTCAGCTTGGCAGGCTTCATGACCTTGCCCGAGGTGTCGCCGCGTGCGGCGTTCTCGGTATAGACAACCTGACGGCTGATGGTGGTCGGCAGTTCAACCGATACCAGGCGGCCTTCAAAGAACACGGCTTCGCAGACGTCTTCCATGCCTTCTTCGATGTACGGCAGAACGGCTTCGATGTCCTCGGCGTTCAGTTCGTACATGGTGTAGTCGGTGGTGTCCATGAAGGTGTATTCGTCACCGTTGATGAACGACAGGGTCGCTTCTTTGCGATCCAGGATCACGTCGTCCAGCTTGTCGTCTGCACCGTAGACGGTTTCGGTCTTGTAGCCGGTCAGCAGGTTCTTCAGCTTGGTCTTCATGATCGCGCTGTTACGGCCCGACTTGGTGAACTCAGCTTTTTGAACCAGCCACGGGTCGTTGTCGATCCGCAGGACGGTACCGGGTTTCAGTTCTTTACCAGTTTTCATTACGAAGTATCCGAATCTGGATGGATTTATAAAAATCGAGGCCGCGTATCATAGCGAATTTCGGTAAAAGTGTACTAGCGCTGTGGCAAGGTCCGGCTGAGTGGCCTGTCGCGCCGCCCAACGCCTGGCATGCTGCTGCAGCTCCGGCCAGTGCTGGCGGGCCGCTTGCCACGCCTGGCGCATGTCGCGATCCATGTTCCAGGCTCGCCACAAGCCAAGCAGGGCGGCATCGGCATCGCCTGACAACCCGTGTCGATAATGCGCGAGAAACGCTTCGAGCTTTTCCCAATGGGCATTCTCGTCCTGCACGTAAATGTGCCACAGCATCGGCTGCCCGGCCCACTGTGCACGCACGAACGAGTCTTCGCCGCGCACGGCATTGAAATCACAGCTCCACAGCAACCGGTCGTAGTCATCCTGGCTGACAAAAGGTAGCACCTGCACGGTCAGCGCCCCTCGCTTGCACAGGCTGCCCACTTGCAGCTCCGTCTCGCCAAGCCACTGGCTGAGCCCCGCGACAACGCGCCCTTGCGGTACCAGCAGGTGACAAGGTTGCTCGCCTGAGGCCAGGGCATCAAGCCAGTTGCCCAGTTGCGGGTTTTCATAGGCGAACAGGGAAATCAGCAACGTCCCCGCTCCAGGGTTAACACCAAGCCCCTGCAAGAAGGCCTGCCGTGCGCCTTGCTGGAACGCATCACGCCGCGCCAGCAGCGAGCCCTCGCGCAGCAGGCCACCGGTTTTTTCGGTAAAGCCGGGAAAGAAGAATACCTTGCGCAAGCCATTGGGCTGCGGCGAAGGCAAGCCATGGCAACCCTCCACCCAGTCCTCGGCACTGAGGTATTCGAGGTTCAGCCACAGCGGCGGCGTGGCGCGAGCACGCATTGCCTCTACATAAGCTGCTGGCAACTGGCAGGCGAAGGCACCGATTACCACATCAGCCGGCGCCACCGGCAGCCAGGCCACCGGCCACTGGCGCACATCCACACCGTGCTGCCACTGCTGCGGGGCGTTGGCATCGGCCCCGGGGCACATGGGCGTGAACGCATTGAGGTCATCCACCCACAGCCGCACTGCCAGGCCGTGCTCGGCCACCAGCTGCCGGGCCAGGCGCCAGGTCACGCCTATATCGCCGTAGTTGTCGACGACGCTGCAGAAGATGTCCCAGGTGGCTTTCATGTGCCCTGCCCTCGCCCAGCGGAAAAACCGCGCATTCTGCGCATAAATTGTCGCTGACAAAAGCACCTGCGCGGAAAAATGCCCAGGCGCATGCGACAATGCACCCCGAACACCCTGCCAGGAGGCTGCCATGCCGCGCCACCGTGAACTGAAGATCACCCTCAAGCCGTTGCCGTTGATCGTGTGCGTTGCCTTTGGCCTGTGGCTGGGCGCCGTGGCGATCGCCGCCAGCCTGTGGCTGGCCCTGCAACTGTGGCCACAGCAGGTACAGCCGCTGGCCCAGGCGATGGCCCCCGCCGCATACCGGCCTGCCACGCCGCCAGCGCCAGCCCCTGCGGCGGATGCCCAGGCGCAAATGTTCGAACGCTACAAGGACATCCTGCACAAGCAGGAGCTGCAACAGGCCGCCGAGGCCGCCCAGGGCAACCCGCGCAACCTCAACAGCCCCAAGTGCCAGTTCTGGCTGCAGCAGAACCGCACCGCGCCCACCGACAAAAGCCAGGCCAACGTGCTGGAGTTCTGTTACTGACCATGGACAAGCCCAGCCTGCTGGCGCAGATCGTCGCCGCCCTCGAACATGACCTGAATGTGCTGACCCGCGCGGCGCAAACCGCGTACGAAGCCGCCACTGCCGAGGAGAACATCGCCGAGAACAAGTACGACACCCTGGGCCTGGAAGCCTCGTACCTGGCCACCGGCCAGGCCCGCCGCAGCGCCGAGATCCGCAAGGCGCTGGTGACCTACCAGCAACTGCTACTGCGCGATCATGACCCGGCACGCGGGGTGCAGGTGAGCAACCTGGTGACGCTGGAGGATGAACATGGCGGGCAGCGCCGACTGTTCCTCGGGCCCGAGGCGGCGGGGTTGAAGATTGGCGTGGGGGATGGGCTGGTGACGGTGATTACCCCGCGTTCGCCGCTGGGGCAGCAGTTGCTGGGCAAGAAAGTTGATGATGAGGTGAGCCTGGGGGCGCAGACTTTGATCATTGTCGATGTTGTCTGAGCAGGCCTCTTCGCTCCTGAAGCCGGTGTTGCCCCTGTAGGAGCAGCCTTGTGCTGCGAAGGTCCCTGAGCAACACAGAAAATCTCTTGCCTTACCGGCCCCTTCGCAGCACAAGGCTGCTCCTACACCGTTTGCAAGGCATCGAACCGCCGCGCCAACCCCTGCTGTTCAAACTGCTCCACGACAAAATCGATAAATGCCCGGGTCTTGCCCGGCAGCAGCTTGTGCTCGGCGAAATACAGGCTGATATGCCCATCATCCACGTACCAGTCCGGCAGCACCCGCCGCAGCCGCCCGCCGTCCAGGTACGGCACGGCAAACGGCAGGCTCACCAGGGCAATCCCCAGGCCCTGCTCGGCCACCGCGCAAGCCGCATCCGAATCGCTCATGGTCATCGCCTGGCGCAACTGCAACGGCTGCTGCACCTGCCAACGACTGGTCAGCGGCCATGAACGCACCCGCCCGGTCTGCGGCGAGCGGATCAGGATACCGTCATGCCGTTGCAATACCTGCGGGTCGTCAATCGGTGCGTGCCGGCCCAGGTACGCCGGCGCTGCCACCAGCACCCGGTGCGCCGGGGTCAGCTTGCGTGCCACCACCCCCGGAGGCAGATCGAAGCCTCCGCCAATCGCCGCATCGAAGCCCTGGCCGATCAGGTCGACCTGGCGGTTGTCGAAATGCCAGTCCGGGGTAATGGCCGGGTAGCGACGCAGAAACTCAGACAGCAACGGCAACACATACAAGCGCCCGAAGACCGTGCCCATGCTCACCCGCAACAACCCGGCCGGCTGGCCTTCGCTGCTGGCCAGGTTGGCCACGGCGTACTGGATGGTGCGGAAGCTGTCACTGACCTCGCCCAGAAACCGCTGCCCGGCCTCCGTCAAGGTCAGCTTGCGGGTACTACGCTGGAACAACCGCACCCCCAGGCGCGCTTCCAGTTGAGCAACATGCTTGCCCACGGCAGCCGGGGTAATGCTGAGGCGCCTGGCGGCCTCGGCAAAGCTGCCGACTTCGGCACTGCGAATGAAGCATTCCAACGCGTTGAACGATTCCACGGCCATCATTGGCAACCAAAGGTTCACTCTGCTGATAGTGATTGCCATCTTATCAGCAGGTAATCAAGCGCCGATACTGCGTCCATCCAAGGCATTCCAGCCTGGCTACAGCAGGAGATCAACATGTCCAAGCAACACACACTCGAAGGCAAGGTGGCCCTGGTACAAGGCGGTTCCCGCGGCATCGGCGCAGCCATCGTGCGACGCCTGGCCCGCGAAGGCGCGCAGGTGGCTTTCACCTATGTCAGTTCCGCCGGCCCGGCGCAGGCACTGGCGCAGGAAATTACCGAAAACGGCGGCAAAGCCCTGGCCCTGCGGGCCGACAGTGCCGACGCGGCGGCCGTGCAACTGGCCGTGGATGACACCGTGAAGGCCTTCGGCCGGCTGGATATCCTGGTCAACAACGCCGGCGTGCTGGCGGTAGCGCCGCTGACCGAGTTCGACCTGGCCGACTTCGACCACATGCTGGCGGTGAACGTGCGCAGCGTATTCGTCGCCAGCCAGGCCGCGGCACGCTACATGGGCCAAGGCGGGCGCATCATCAACATTGGCAGCACCAATGCCGAGCGCATGCCGTTTGCCGGTGGCGCCCCCTATGCCATGAGCAAATCGGCGCTGGTCGGCCTGACCCGCGGCATGGCCCGTGACCTTGGGCCGAACGGCATTACCGTGAACAACGTGCAGCCAGGGCCGGTGGACACCGACATGAACCCGGCCAGCGGCGAATTCGCGGACAGCCTGATCCCGCTGATGGCGATCGGGCGGTATGGCGAGGCGGATGAAATTGCCAGCTTCGTGGCTTACCTGGCGGGGCCTGAGGCGGGGTACATTACCGGGGCCAGCCTGACGGTCGATGGCGGGTTTGCCGCCTGATTGACGGGTTGCCCGTTCCGCCCTCTTCGCGGGTAAACCCGCTCCCACAGGAATACCACGGCTTTCGAGTACTGTGGTGACCCTGTGAGAGCGGGTTTACCCGCGAAGAGGCCGGCACAGGCTATCCACTTATCCACCTGCCACGAGAAGCACATGCACACCCCCACACTCAGCCGCGCCCTGATCCTGCTGATGGCCACTGCCACCGGCCTGGCCGTCGCCAGCAACTACTATGCGCAACCGCTGCTGCACAGCATCGCCCAGCAGTTCGGCCTGAGCACTGCCAGTGCCGGCAGCATCGTCATTGCCGCACAACTGAGCTACGGCGCCGGCCTGTTGCTGCTGGCGCCGCTGGGCGATCTGTTCGAGCAGCGCCGGCTGATCACCGTGATGACCGCCATTTCCACCCTGGGCCTGATCATCAGCGCCTGCGCACCGAGCCTGCCGTGGCTGATCCTTGGCACTGCGCTGACCGGGCTGTTCTCGGTGGTGGCGCAGATCCTCGTGCCCATGGCCGCGACCCTCAGCGAGCCACACCAGCGCGGGCGCGCGGTCGGCACGTTGATGAGCGGTTTGCTGCTGGGCATCCTGCTGGCACGCACCGCCGCCGGGTTCATGGCCGAACTCGGTGGCTGGCGCAGCATCTACGTACTGGCCGCAGTGCTGATGGCCATCACCGCCGTGGCGCTGTACCGCAGCCTGCCGCAACACCACAGCCATGCCGGGCTGAAATACCCGGCGCTGATCGGCTCGGTGTTCCGCCTGTTCCTCGAAGAACCGGTGCTGCGCCTGCGCTCGCTGCTCGGCCTGCTGGCATTCAGCCTGTTCGCCCTGTTCTGGACGCCACTGGCGTTCCTGCTGGCGAAAGGCCCGTACCACTATTCGGATGCAGTGATAGGCCTGTTCGGCCTGGCCGGTGCAGCGGGTGCGCTGTCGGCCAACTGGGCCGGGCGCCTGGCCGACCGTGGCAAGGGCTCGCTGGGCACCACCGTGGGGCTGGTGGTATTGCTGCTGTCGTGGGTGCCGCTGGGCTTTGCCGAGCAGTCGTTGCCGGCCTTGCTGCTGGGCGTGCTGATGCTCGACCTGGCAGTGCAACTGGTGCATGTGAGCAACCAGAATGCAGTGATTGCCCTGCGGCCCGAGGCGCGCACGCGGCTGAATGCCGGGTATATCACCTGCTACTTCATTGGCGGGGCCTTGGGGTCGCTGCTGGGCACGCAATTGTTCCAGCGCCAGGGCTGGATAGGGATCGTGGTGGCCGGGTTGGTGATTGGCGGGCTGGCGTTGCTGGCGTGGCTTGCTTCCGCCCGCAAAGCTGACGCATAACCCCTGTAGGAGCGCCAGCCTGAGAGTGACAATGCACCGCACGACCCTCTGTCGCATGGCCGTTGACTTGCCTGCCTCGGCAGCGCTCAGTAGTCGCTGGCCAATGCCCTTTCCCTGACAGGACGACGTTATGACAAGACTCACGGTGCAATCCGGCGATTTCTTGCAAGGTGAAGGCGAATATCGCAACGGATCGCTCACACTCAAGACCCCGCGCAGCCCCTCCCCCGGCGAGCGGATTTCCCTGGCGCGCATCAGCGACCTGCGGCTGGCCAGCCTGGAATCCAACCGCAGCCTGGGCAGTGCCCTGGGCTGGGGCGTGGCCGGTGCACTGGTGGCCGGGCCGGTGGGGTTGCTGGCCGGGTTGTGGCTGGGTGGCAAGGAAGAAGAAGCTACCTTCCTGGCTACTTTCAAGGACGGGCGCAAGCTCATGGCCATTACCGATGGCAAGACCTGGTCGAAGATCGATGACAACTGGCGGCAGCACAGGCGGCCGGCCAGTAAAGGCTGACTGGATATCGGACGGTCCGGATCGTTTTATGTTGAAGGCGGCTGTAAGATGCCGCCTTTTTCATGGCCTGTGCCGGCCTCTTCGCGGGTAAACCCGCTCCCACAGGAAAATCACTGCACCTGAGGATAGTGATTTTCCTGTGGGAGCGGGTTTACCCGCGAAGAGGCCGGCACAGGAGTGCGCATCCAGGAGCCCCACCGCATGCCCCCGCGTCACCCCCGCCTGCCCCTGAGCCTGCTCAGCCTGGGCCTGGCCCTGCATTGCCCCCATGTGCTTGCCGAAGACAGCGTGCTATTGGCCCCGCTGCAGGTGTCCGACACCTACGCCAACGACGGTTACCAGGCACGCCAGGCAGCCGTGGGCGGCTTCCAGCCCGCGCCCTTGCTCGACACCCCGGCCTCGATCAGCGTGTTCAGCCAGCAACTGCTGGAAGACCGCCAGGTGCGCCAGCTCAGCGAAGTGCTGCAAAGCGATGCCTCGGTGGGCGAAAGCTACGCCCCCATCGGCTACTACGAAAACTTCAATGTGCGCGGCTTCGAGCTGAATGCCGCCAGCAGCTACCGCATCAATGGCCAGACCATCGCCGGCGAGCAGAACGTGGCCCTGGAGAACAAGCAGCAGGTAGAGCTGCTCAAGGGCCTGTCCGGGCTGCAGAGCGGTGTGTCGGAGCCGGGCGGCCTGGTCAACTACGTGACCAAGCGCGCCGAAGACGTGCGCAGCGTCACGGTGTCGGCCAACGAACAAGGCGAACGCTACCTGGCCACCGACCTGGGCGGCTGGTTCGGCAGCGAGCGGCAGTTCGGCCTGCGGGCCAACCTGGCCCACGAAGACATCCGCTCCTACGTCGACCACGCCGACGGCAAGCGCGACTTCGCCTCGCTGGCCTTCGACTGGCAGATCAACCCGGATGCCACCTTGCAGCTGGATGCCGAATACCAGCACCGCGAACAGCGCTCGGTGCCGGGTTACCAGCTGCTCGGTGGCAGCGAAGTACCCCATGGCATCGACCCGGACGACCGCCTGGCCTACCAGCACTGGGCCAAGCCGGTGCAGAACGATTCGCTGAACCTGGGCGGGCGCTTCGAGTATCGTTTCAACGAAGCCTGGACAGGGGCCTTGAGTGCCTCGCGCAGCAAGGTGGTGATCGATGACTACAGCTCGTTTGCCTGGGGCTCGAGCGAAGGCGCGTTCTTCGCCAGCAACGGCGACTACGACATCTACGACTTCCGCAGCCCCGACGACACCCGCCGTACCGACGAGGCGCAGGCCATGCTCAACGGGCATTTCGATGCGCTGGGCGTGGGGCATGAGCTGACCGTGGGCACCAGTGCGCAGCGGCGCACGCTGGATCAGCGCCCCAGCTATATGGAATGGGTAGGTACAGGCAACATCTACACTGGTGCACCGGCCTTTGACTCATCCGACAAGCCCATCAGGTCTAGCGAACGTCGCCTGGACAGCCGCCAATACGGGTTGTTCGTGAGCGACCGCATCAGCTTCAACGACCAGTGGCAGACCGTAGTGGGTGCCCGTGAAGTACGCCTGGACGAGAAAACCTGGAATGAGGACGGCGTTGCCGGTCGCCATACCCGGCAGTACGAGTTGCTGCCCAACGCCGCGCTCATCTACAAGCCACAGCCGGATACCACGGTATATGCCAGTTATTCCAAAGGCCTGTCGGCCGGCGGTACCGCACCCTGGTTCGCCGAGAACAAATTCGAAATACTCGCACCGACTACCTCGCACCAGCTGGAACTGGGCCTCAAACACGACTGGCAAGGCCTGAGCTTCAGCGCCGCACTGTTCCAGATCCGCCAGGCATACCAGTACGCGCGCCCGGACGGCGCCGGCCACTTCACCTACGTGCAGCAAGGCCAGCAGAAGAACACTGGTCTGGAGCTGGGCGCGAGTGGCTGGGTGACCTCGAACCTGCAGCTGCAAGCCAGCGCCGCGGCCATTCGGGCGCGGGTGCAGAACAGCGGGACTGATGCCTATGAAGGCCACCAGGCGATCAACGTGCCCAGGTTCCGGGCAGCGCTGCAGGCGGAATACACCCTGCCGGTACCGGGGTTGGCACTGCTGGGCGGGGCGCGCTACAGCGCCAGCAAATATGCGAGCCAGGCAGGGAATGTGGAAGTTGGTGGGTACACGGTATTCGATGTGGGTAGCCGCTACCGCACGCGCATTGGGGGATATGACACGGTGCTGCGGCTGACTGTGGATAACGTGTTCGACAAGCGCTATTGGCGCGATGTGGGGGATTACCTGGGGGATAACTACCTGTTCCAGGGGGCGCCGCGAACGGCTCGGCTTTCGGCTTCGGTCAGCTTCTAGATTTTTTGGGGCTGCTTTGCAGCCCTTTCGCGACACAAGGCCGCTCCTACAGGGGACCGCGCACGCTTGTAGGAGCGGCCTTGTGTCGCGAAAGGGCCGCAAAGCGGCCCCAAAGGCCCCAAAAACAAAAAGCCCCCGGCTTCTCAGCTCGGGGGCTCTTCGTAGAATGTGGCGGTGAAGAAGGGATTTGAACCCTTGATACGATTTCTCGTATACACACTTTCCAGGCGTGCTCCTTCGACCACTCGGACACTTCACCGTTTCTCTTCAAGCCTTGCAGCCTGTCGAGGTGCGCTAATTTAGTGAAAGACCTTCCCTTTGGCAAGCATTTTTTTCAATTTTTTCATGCATTTGCATTTAGGGCCCGGCGAACGCTGACCGACCAGTCAGCCTTACTGCTTTACCTCGCCCCTGGCGCTGGGTAACGTCGTCGCCACGCCAACAAAAGGACTCTGCCATGAGCGAGCTGATTACCTACCACGCCGAAGACGGCATCGTCACCCTGACCCTGAACAACGGCAAGGTCAACGCCATCTCGCCAGACGTCATCGCCGCCTTCAACACCGCGCTCGACCGCGCCACCGAAGAACGCGCGGTGGTGATCATCACCGGGCAGCCCGGCATTCTGTCTGGCGGCTACGACCTCAAGGTGATGACCAGCGGCCCCAAAGAGGCGATCAGCCTGGTCACCGCCGGCTCCACCCTCGCCCGCCGCCTGCTGTCGCACCCGTTCCCGGTGGTGGTCGCCTGCCCAGGCAACGCCGTGGCCAAGGGCGCCTTCCTGCTGCTGTCGGGCGACTATCGCATTGGCGTCGAAGGGCCGTACAAGGTATGCCTGAACGAAGTGCAGATCGGCATGACCATGCACCATGCCGGCATCGAACTGGCCCGCGACCGCCTGCGCCGCTCGGCCTTCCACCGCTCGGTGATCAATGCCGAGGTGTTTGACCCGCAGGGCGCGGTAGACGCCGGCTTCCTCGACAAGGTGGTGGCGGCCGAGCAGTTGCAGGATGCGGCACTGGCAGCGGCGCGGGAGCTGAAGAAGCTGAACATGCTGGCGCACAAGAACACCAAGCTGAAAGTGCGCAAAGGGCTGCTGGAGGCACTGGACAAGGCGATCGAGCTGGATCAGCAGCATATGGGCTAGCCGGGCCGGCCTCTTCGCGGGTGAACCCGCTCCCACAGGGAACTCCCAACCTTGAAGGTGTGGCGATCCTGTGGGAGCGGGTTCACCCGCGAAAGGGCCATCACAGGTTCGCACCTCAGGGTTTGCCCCGACCAGTGCACATCCGTACACTCCCCGGCGACTGTCTGGTGTGAGTCGTACCATGCTTTATTCATTGCGCATGTTCCTGCTGGCGCTGCATTTCCTTGTGGTTGGCGCCCTGGGCCTGGTCATTGGCCTGTGCCGCCCCTTCAACCCCGACAACAGCCGCGTGTTCGCCCGCCTCTACAGCCTGCCGGCCACCTGGCTGATGCGAATCAGGGTCAAGGCGGAAGTCGGCCCGCTATGGGATCACCCGCCAGGCTGCGTGATCGTCGCCAACCACCAGTCCAACTACGATCTGTTCGTGTTGGGCCAGGTGGTGCCCCAGCGCACTGTCGCCATCGGCAAGAAAAGCCTGGGCTGGATCCCGCTGTTCGGCCAGCTGTTCTGGCTGGGTGGCAACGTGCTGGTCGACCGCAAGAACGCCTACCAGGCGCGCAAGGCCATGCAGAAGACCACCCGGGTACTGCAGGACGACACCTCGATCTGGATTTTCCCCGAAGGCACGCGCAATCCCGGCGAGCACCTGCTGGCCTTCAAGAAAGGTGCATTTCACATGGCCATCGAGGCCGGCGTGCCGATCGTGCCGGTATGCGTCAGCCGCTATGCCGGGCGCCTGAACCTGAACAGCTGGCGCCAGCGCACGGTGATTGTGCGCTCGCTGCCACCGATCGCAACGACGGGCATGACCCTGCAGGACCTGCCGGCGCTGATCGAACAGTGCCGGGGGCAGATGCAGCAATGCATCGACCGCATGGAAGGGGAACTGGCCAAGCGCTAGGTTGCTCTTGAGCCCACTACAGCCCAAGCTGTAACCCGTGTCCAACCGGAATAAGCGAACAACCATGGGTCGAGTCGTGGCATCGGCGGTGTACAGCGCCGGCAGAAAGGTCACCAACATCAGCATCGATGAAGGCAGCGAGTGGGCCCGCAAGCCGGGGCACTTTGTGTGGATCGGCCTGGAAGAGCCCAACGCAGAGGAACTGGCCAACCTGCAGTGCCAGTTCAACCTCCACGAACTGGCCATCGAAGACGCCCTGGAAAAACACAGCCGCCCCAAGCTGGAAACCTTCGGTGACGCCCTGTTCATCGTCACCTACTCGCCGGTGCGCCACGAAGGCAAACTGGAGTTCATCGAAACCCACATCTTCGCCGGCAACGGCTACATCATCACCTGCCGCAACGGCCACTCCAAATCCTATGCCCTGGTGCGCCAACGCTGCGAGGCGCGGCCGTTGCTGCTGGAGCATGGCGAAGATTTCGTGCTGTATGCCTTGCTCGACTTCGTCACCGAGAACTACCAGCCGGTCAGCGAGGCCATTCATGGCGAGATCGAAGAGCTCGAGCAGAGCGTGCTTGGCGGTTCGCTGCAAGAGGACGATATCCGCCGCTTGCACAGCTTGCGCCGCGATATCCTGCGCCTGCGCCGCTACGTGGCACCGATGGTGGAAGTGAGCGAGGAGCTGCAGCGCCTGAGCTTCCCGTTCATCGACAAGAACATGCGCCCGTACTTCCGTGATGTGCAGATCCACGTGACGCGGCAAATGGAAGACCTTGCCGGCATCCGCGACATCGCCAGCCAGACCATCGAGATCGGCATGCTGCTGGAGTCGTCACGGCAGAGTATCGTGCAGCGCAAGTTCGCGGCCTGGGCGGCGATCCTGGCATTCCCCACGGCAATTGCCGGGGTGTACGGGATGAACTTCCAGAACATGCCGGAGCTGGGGTGGCACTACGGGTATTTCGGGGTGCTGGGGGTGATCGGGCTGGGCTGTACCGCTTTGTATGCCAGCTTCAAGAAATCGGGCTGGCTTTGAGATTGTCGGGGCCGCTTTGCGGCCCATCGCGACACAAGGCCGCTCCTACAGGGGACCGCCTCAGTCAGGTTATTCGCGATCCCTGTAGGAGCGGCCTTGTGTCGCGATGGGCTGCAAAGCAGCCCCCAGCCATCACGCTGCAGAATCTTTGCGCACCGGCTGCTGGATAAACCGCAACATCCACTCCCCCACCAGGTCGCCCTGGTGCTCGGTGGCCAGGCTGGCCACGGCTTTGTGGTACACCTCATCACCCAGATACTCCTGGCGCGCATCGAGCAGCGCACGGGAGTAGTCGTGCACGAACTCGGGGTGCCCCTGGAAGCACAGCACCTGGTCACGAATGTGGTACGCAGCGTTCGGGCAGAAGTCGCTGGAGGCGATCACCGTGGCGCCTTCAGGCAACTCGGTCACCTGGTCCTGATGGCTGATCAGCAAGGTCAGCTCCGACACCTCCGGGTCCATCCACGGCGCATGGGCCGCCAGTGAATAGCGATGGATACCCACGCCCCAGCCCTGTTCGGCACGCTCGGCCTTGCCACCCAGAGTCAACGCCAGCAACTGGTGGCCGAAACACACACCCAGCAGCTTCTCGCCACGCTCGTACAGTTTCAGCAGGTAGGCCTTCAGGGTCTGGATCCACGGGTCGGTACCAAACGAGTCGGCTTTGCTGCCCGTCACCAGATAGGCATCGAACACTTCGCTGTCGGCGGGGTAATCGCCGTTCATCACGTTGTACACACGAAATTCAGCGGCGATCGGCTGACGCGAGAAGAGCTGCTCGAACATCCTGCCGTAGCCCTGGTACTGCGCGGTCAACTCCGGTCGCAGGACATCGGTTTCAAGGATGCAGATGCGTAACGACATAGGGATAGTCCTGAACGACATAGGTGGGAATCTGCTGTAGAGACTGACGCGAAAGGCACGTACAAGCAAGTAGGCCGCACTGACGAACGGTCACATTTCGTCGGTGACTTGCTGGCACTTGCGCCACCGTCTAGCGAGAGCATGCCAGCCGAATGGCAATTGGCCTCATAGCCAGAAGAAATCAATTATCAGCAGGGTTAGAACAAAGGGTTCTCAAACATGGATGACGTACACCCTACTGTTGGTTGTATATCCACTTTCAAGAGGCAGCAGTCAAGGCGTCACCAACGCTACTGCGATCGACCCGAAGCGCGACAGGGAAGCCAACGGGTATTCAGGAATAACAACAAGAAGGCGGTCCGCCATGTTCAGACAATCGAAAATTCGCCAAGCTGGGCTGATTCTCTTCGCCACGACTTTGCTGCTGATCCTGCCGAACCTCACACGTTTGTTCGGCTGACTGCCGCTGTGGCGTCAACAGGCAACGCACAGGTAACCTGCTGGCCTTGATGGTCGGAGATTACCCATGCGCCATTGCCTTGCACTGTTAGTGTTGCTCCTGAGCCTGCCGCTGTCGGCGGCGCAACTGCACCTTGAACTGGGTGCCACGACGCGCCAGTGGAGCAGTGCCGAACTGCTCGACCACCCGCAAGCCCGGGACATCAGCATCGACCAAGACGTTTCCTACAAGCAGCCCATGCGTTACCGGGCGGTGCCGCTGGCCGTGCTGCTGGACGGTGTGAGCGCCAACGACCACCTGCAGGCGGTGGCGCTGGACGGTTTTGCCGCCGAAATGCCAGCGGCGCCACTATTGCAGCACGGGCCGGCACAGGCCTGGCTGGCGGTGGAGGAGCCGGGCCGGCCATGGCCACCGCTGGGCCAGGGCAAGCCGAGTGCGGGGCCGTTCTACCTGGTGTGGACTGCACCGCAGGCCAGCGGCATCCGCCCGGAGCAGTGGCCGTTCCAGATTTCCACCATTCGCAAGCTGGCCTCTGTCGACGCGCGTTTCCCGGCATTGCTGCCCGACCCGAAGCTGCCGGCTGACAGCCCGGTGCGCCGGGGCTTTGCCTTGTTCCAGCAGAACTGCCTGGCGTGTCACCGGCTGAACGGCGCGGGGGATGCGCAGGTGGGGCCGGACCTGAACGTGCCGCATAACCCGACCGAGTATTTTCGGCCTGAATATCTACGCCAGCTGATTCGTGACCCGCAGAGCCTGCGGCAGTGGCCGCAGGCGAAGATGCCGGGGTTTGCGGAAAGTGTCTTGAGTGAGCCGGAGCTGGATGAGTTGCTGGCCTATTTGAGGCATATGGCTGGGCGCAGGCCTTGAGAAACTGGGGCGCTTTGCGCCCCTTTCGCGACACTAGGCCGCTCCTACAAGGGTACGCGCACGCCTGTAGGAGGGGCCTTGTGTCGCGATGGGCCGCAAAGCGGCCCCAAATTCCCAAAATCTCAGGCTATGGGCCGCTCCTGCTTGACCCCCCACCCTTCCACCTCACCGCCATAAGGTGTCACCAGCTGCTCGAAGGCCTCTTCGAAGTCGCCAATCCCGCCATGGGTGGCATACATGACCTTGCTCAGTTCCAGATGCCAGGCACCGTCGCCCAACTCCTTAACCTGGGCATTCAGCGATTCACCGCGAAACTGCCCGGCCGCGCGGCGGGCCCCTGCTTCGTCGGGGAATATGGCGTAGAACTCGATGGGGTGGATCTGGGTGAAGTCGAAACCGCCTGCCTTCATCTGGCGCAGGACGTTGCTGCTGATATCGTCGTTCTGGCTGCTCATGAAACGTCCTCCTGAATAATGCGATGGATAGACTTTCCGTGCACTACGCACCTGCCGGCAGCGGCCGGGCAGTTCGAGCTGATGCAAGACGCGAAGGGATGCGGTGCCAGCCCGCAGAAAAGGCCGGCACCTTCATGCAGCGTAGTGCCTGCCAGGGCACCACGCAAACGTGTGGTTCAGGGCGTTTCCTGGATGCTGGTGATGGTCACGCCACTCTGTTCCTTGAGCCAGCGTGCGGTGGGTGAAACAGTGCGGTCCTGGAAGTCGTTGAGGTCCAGCTCGTCCATCACCGGGAACAGGTGCGAACGGATGGCCCGCGCAGCATCCTCCTCGCTGGGGCACTGGTCGCCGCGCAGCGTCAGGGTGGTGAGCACGCCTTTCTGATCGGCAAAGATGACTTCCCACTCTTTCATCGAACGACCCCTCTCAGTCAACGAACATCGGGTGTGTGATGCCTGAATAAATGACCTTGGGGCGGTGAGAATGTTCAGTCTGTGCCGGCCTCTTCGCGGGTAAACCCGCTCCCACAGGGATATCACTGCCCTCGGACCCTGTGATATCCCTGTGGGAGCGGGCATGCCCGCGAATGGGCCGCAAAGCGGCCTCTGTTGCAGCCTTACTTCGGTGTGCCGTGCACCACACCGGCGGTGTTATCCAGCAGGCTCTTGGTCGCGGTCTGGATATACGCTTCCAGCTTCTTCAGCATTTCCGGCTGGTCCGGGCTTTCGATCAGCTCGGCCTTGAACTCGCTGCCCAGCTGGTAGCGGTACATGCGCGGGGTCATGTCCTTGGACTCGATCAGAATGCGGTCGCCCTGCACCAGGCCGACGATCTGCTCGCTGCCCGATGGCTTGATCATGCCCACGCCCTGGTCGCCCTCAGGCAGGTTGAGCAGGTCGCGGCCCCAGCACTGGTGACGAGCCTGGCCACCCAGGCGGCCCATGATGGTCGGCACGATGTCGACC
This sequence comes from Pseudomonas sp. 32_A, assembly GCF_017490905.1. Lineage (NCBI taxonomy): Bacteria > Pseudomonadati > Pseudomonadota > Gammaproteobacteria > Pseudomonadales > Pseudomonadaceae > Pseudomonas > Pseudomonas sp. 32_A. The sequence goes on from NZ_JAFGYI010000026.1 coordinate 20,235, forward strand.
TGGGTGCCCACGGTGTGGTTGACCGCACCGAACTTCTCCTGGATGCCCGGGGCAATCAGCAGCAGCGGCACGTTGAAGCGGCCCAGGTCCAGCTCGGTGACCTGCTGGTGGTTGCCAAAGCCATGGTCGCCAACGATGACGAACAGGGTCTCCTTGAAGTACGGCTCCTTGCGCGCCTTCTCGAAGAACTGCCCCAGCGCCCAGTCCGAATAGCGCATGGCGGTCAGGTGCTCGTCCAGGCGGCCCTGGCCGGTTACCGGCTCTACCGGCAGGTCCTTGGGTAGCGCGTACGGGGTATGGTTGGACAACGTCTGCAGCAGCGCGTAGATCGGCTTCTTGCCATCGTGCTTTGCCAGCTCTTCGTTGCCGCGGTCGAACATGTCCTGGTCGGAAACGCCCCAGGTCGGGTCGGAGAACACCGGGTTGACGAAGTCGTTACGGCCAATGAAGGTGGTCATGCCCTGGTTGCCGAAGAAACCGGACTGGTTGTCCCAGGCGAAGTCGCCGTTGTAGACGTACACATCGTCGTAATCGCGGGCGCTGAGCAGGGCTGGCAGCCCGGACAGCTTGTGGCCGCCTTCCGGGGTCTGCATCAGGTATTCGAAGCCTGGCAGGTTGGGGAAGCAGGCCATGGTGGCGAACATGCCCTGGTGGGTATGGGTGCCGTTGGAGAAGAAGCGGTCGAACAGCAGGCCCTCTTTGGCCAGCTTGTCGAAGTACGGGGTGATGTTGTTGGGGCTGCCCAGCGCGCCCACCGAGTGGCCGGCGAAGCTTTCCATCAGGATCACCACCACGTTCTTGATCGGCAGGGTGCGCTCGGCCGGCGGCACGAAGTCGCGGCGGATGGCAGCCTCGTCGGCATCGACCAGGGTGTCGTTGGCAGTCAGCAGCTGCTCGCGCACGCTCTGCGTGGCCACGTCCTGCTCCAGCACCGGCTTCCAGATATTGGCGCGGTCTTCGCCGAAGCGGCTCTTGGCAGCATCGATCAGGGTCAGCGTGCCGTTCAGGCCCAGCTGGTTGACGAAGTTGGAATCGGTGGTGAAGGCATCACCCCAGCGCATTGGCGGGCCCTGGCGCAGGGTGCCACGGGCGGCGACCACGGCCACCAGCAGGATCACCATGAACACTGCCAGGCGGTTGTACCACGGCGCCGCGCGGCGCTGCAGGGTGACCTCGCCGGCGCCGTTGCCCCGGGTGATGCGGTCGATGCCCTTGAACAGCAAGCTCAGCAGCCAGGTGCCGAACAGCCAGGCCAGCAGGTAGCGCACCACCGGGAAGCCGTACCAGAGCATGCTCAGCACGGTCTTCGGGTCTTCCTTGATGTACTGGAACACCAGACCGTTGAGGCGCTGGTGGAACTCGCGATAGAAGTCCAACTCCATCAGGCCGAGGAACATCACCACGCTCGAGGTGATGGTCAGCCAGAAACGGAACAGGCCACGGCGGGCCATGGCCCAGGGGCTGAGGATGGCCAGCAGCAGCGGAATGCTGATGTACACCACCACGCGCAGGTCGAAGCGCAAGCCGTTGAGGAAGCCTTCGGCGACGGTCGCGCTGGGGGTATCGCCGATCATGTCGCTGTTGTAGACCAGCAGCGCCAGGCGCACGAGGCTGAGCATCAGCATGATCACCAGGCCGCTGAGCAGGGTGTAGGCCAGGTGGGATTTCAGGGTGGGCGAGAACGACGCTCGCGCGCCCCGTTGCTTCAAGGCGTCCGGGTTAGCCATGAATGGGAAGGTCCTAGGATTGCGGGTTTGCGGAGATGGCGCAGGTGTATACCAACGCAGCATTGTGCGGGTGCGGATTCTGTTTAAACCAATGTGAAAATTTTGTCACGGGGGTGTTGCCGTTTTTGTCCCTGATGGCCTCTTCGCGGGTGAACCCGCTCCCACAAGTACTCCACTCCCCTCAGGCCCAGTGATATCCCTGTGGGAGCGGGTTTACCCGCGAAGAGGCCAGCACAGGCATTCAGATCCGCACATTCCCCCGCGGCCCGGCGATCGCCCAGATAACCAGGCCCACCACCGGCAGCAAGGCGATCAGCAGGATCCACAACACCTTGATGCCCACTTCACTGCCACTCTTGATCACATTGAGGATGGCCCAGATATCCAGCGCCAGAATGATCAGCCCGACCAGGCTGTTGAACGTCGACCCCATGCCAAAACTCCTGTCAAAGGCTGTTGCTGCACAGCATAGTCAGCTATCACGTCAATAGAAGGGAATCCTTGGCCGTTTGCGTGGGTCACTGCTTAAACTGCTGTATCCATCGATTTCGAGGTTGCCATGCCCCCCGCCCATACCCACAGCGTCGCCCTGCCCTCGCCCGTCAGCGCCTGGCGCCAACAGATGCACGAAAACCCCTGGATTGGTGCAGGCCTGGCCCTGAGCATGCTGGTGGTACTGGTACTGCTGGGGGCGAGCCTGTGGAACGCGGTGAACGGCGACCACGCCGATAATCTTCACCTGGCCGCACTGGGCGGGCTGTCCGGCTTTGGCGCCACGGCGCTGGGCGCGGTGCTGGCGGTGGTGCTGCGCGATGTCAGGGCACGCACCCAGGATGTGATGCTGGGTTTTGCCGCCGGCATGATGCTGGCGGCCAGTTCGTTTTCGCTGATTCTGCCAGGCCTGGACGCCGCCCGCGAGATCACCGGCAACGGCCCGGCTGCGGCCTTTACCGTGGTGCTGGGCATGGGCCTGGGCGTGCTGCTGATGCTGGGCCTGGATCGCTTCACCCCGCATGAACACGAGAGCACCGGCCCTTGTGGCCCAGAAGCCGAGCGCATCAGCCGGGTGTGGTTGTTCGTGCTGGCGATTACCCTGCACAACCTGCCTGAGGGCATGGCCATTGGCGTGAGCTTTGCCAATGGCGACATGAACATCGGCCTGCCGCTGACCAGCGCCATCGCCATCCAGGACATCCCCGAGGGGCTGGCCGTGGCGCTGGCCTTGCGCGCTACCGGGCTGTCGAACCTGAAGGCCGCGCTGGTGGCGATCGGGTCGGGGCTGATGGAGCCGCTGGGTGCGGTGATCGGCCTGGGGATTTCGACCGGCTTTGCCCTGGCCTACCCGGTGAGCATGGGGCTGGCGGCGGGGGCGATGATCTTTGTGGTGAGCCACGAGGTGATTCCCGAAACCCACCGCAATGGGCATCAGACAGCCGCGACCCTCGGGTTGATGGGTGGGTTTGCGGTGATGATGTTCCTGGATACTGCGCTGGGCTGAAGATTCAGATTGCCTGAGCCGGCCTCTTCGCGGGTAAACCCGCTCCCACAGGGATATCACTCCCCTCAGGCCCAGTGATATCCCTGTGGGAGCGGGTTTACCCGCGAAGAAGCAGAAGATGAAATCAGATGTACACGGCGACCTTCAGGGCCTCCAGGGCCGGCTCGACCTTGATCCCCACCTCTGCCCCCAGCTCCAGCACCCGCGCCAGGTCGTTCTGCCCCACCATCACCATCTGCAGCTCGTCATCCAGCAACTGGCTGAAGTTGAGCAGCACGTAACCACCCGCCTCTTTGTTCAGCGCCCCCATCTGCACCTGGATGCGGTTGAGTGCGGTCAGCGGCTCGGTGCGGGCCAGTTGCTTGGGCTTGAGGGTGAACGGCACGCTCTGGTCGAACGAATCGCTGATCTGCTGAAACAGCTCCTGGTAGCTGTCGGCCTGGAACACCACGGTGTCCGGCAGGCTGCCCAGCACCACCCATTCGCCCAGGGGGATGGGGAAGCTGTCGTCGTAGTTGATGTCGGGGTTGGCGGACAGGAACGCGGCGGGGTCGGCGTAGGCCTGGGCGGCCTCGTCGGCGATGCGCTCGATGTCTTCCTCACGCATGCAGCCAGCGGCAATGAGGCGGATGAATTCGAGCAACTGAGTTTTCATGAAAGGGGGCCTGCGACGGGTGAAAAGTCGCCAAGGATAGCCGCAAATGCCCCCTTGCGGTTAGCCGGCCAGCACTTGCAGGCGCGCTGCAGCGTCCACGGCGCCCATGGTTTGCGCTGCCATCAGCGCGGTGGAACCACGGGCATCCTGACGGGCCGGGTCGGCACCCTGGGCCAGCAGGTAGTCGAGGATTTCGCTGCGGTTGAACATGGCGGCCAGCATCAGCGCGGTGCGGCCATCCTGCGCGGTAGCGTCCACCGGTACGCCGTGCTCCAGCAACAGGCGGATCATGGCCAGGTCGCCCTTGAACGCAGCGCCGGCGATGGGCAGCTGGCCGTTATCGTTGGCAATCAGCGGGTCGGCGCCATGCGCCAGCAGCACCCGCACTGCATCGTGGTGGCCGTGGTAGCTGGCCAGCATCAGCAGGGTGTCCCCCTTGTGATTGCGCAAGTTGGGCGGCAGGCCGCTGGCCAGCAGGCGCCCGAGCATCTCGGCATCGCCCTGGCGGGCACGCTCGAACACCTGCTCGGCAAAGGCGGCTGTTTCGTCGTCGGTCATGGTGGCGGGCGTGGGTTGGCTGGACATTTGGAACCTCCTGGCAGAAATCGTTGCCCAAGTTTTTGTCAGGCAAGGCTGCCGGGTCAAAGGTTCAGATTCTATCGGGCCGATAGCTGGCGGCGAGTCGTGCAATATGCACTGTGCAAAATGCACGACCGTGCAGGTTGCACGACAACGCTTTCAGCAGATAAACGCAACCTACTGAATTCAAAGAGATTTTTCAGAAAAAACATCCTGGCACGGTCACTGCAAACATCAACTCATGTCTGCCACGCAACAGCCAGGAGTTGATATGGACCTCATCCAGGAAAAGTTCGTTTCGGTATTTTCGGCCTATCAGGTGGATACCCAGGCCCGCCCCGACGGCGGGGTGATGCTGACCCTGCGCGCTGCTGACGGCAAGGTCACCCGCCGGGTGTTGACCTATGCGCAACTGCACAGCGCCGAGCAGCTTTCGTGGGCGATCAGTGCGATTCGCCGGGATCTGGCCGAGCAGGCCAGCGAGTTGCCGGTGATTTCGATGCTGCAGAGCCAGCAGCGGTTTGCCTTGCCGACTTATCGCTAAGTTTTGAGTTGGTTGATCTGGCCTCTTCGCAGCGCAAGGCTGCTCCTACAGGTACCGGTAACACTGGCCCTGTAGGAGCAGCCTTGTGCTGCGAAGAGGCCGGCAAAGCCATCACAATTCATCAATGCCCAGGAACGCCCGCGCAGTCACATCGCCGGTAAACCTCGGCTGCATACCCTGCTCACTGCCATACAACCGTAACGCCAGGCAAAACGGTGTATCGCCCAGCTCGACCCAGCGCCGGGTCCCCGCCGGCATCACCAGCTGGTCACCCTTCTCGCACAGCACCGAATACACCCAATCCCCCAAACGCAGGCCAACCTGTGCCCGCCCGCTGACCACGGCAAACACCTCGTCGGCGTCATGCACATGCTCATCGCGCACATCCACCTGCGCCGGGGCCTCACCATCACGGTTGAGCACCACGAAGGCCTTGCTGCCATGCGCGGTCATCAACTGGTCCAGGTGCTCGCGACAAGCCTCCAGCACCTCATCCTGAGCCGTGCCCGGGCGCACCCGCAGGCCATGCTCGGCATGGGCGAAGCGCACGCCCTGCTCGGCCAGGGTGACGACGATATCGTCGTGGTGGGTCAGCACCTTGTTCGGCAGGTCCGGGCTGGAGGGGTGGAAAACGCAGAGAATGCTCATCAGGGACGGGTCCTGGTCGGTTGCGAACAAAGGGCAATGATAACGGCTGCAGCCAAGGCTGCGGCACTGGCCATACCAAAGGTGAAGGTGGGGCCCAGCAGGTTCCAGCTGTAGCCCGAATACAACGCCCCCAGCGCACCACCGGTGCCCGACAGCGCCGCATAAAGCGCCTGGCCCTGGCCCTGCTGACGGGCGCCGAAGCTGGCCTGGACGAAAGCGATGCTGGCGGCATGGAAGCAGCCGAAGGTGGCCGCGTGCAGCACCTGGGCGAAAACCAGCACCGCCGGCTCATCGGCCAGGTTGCCCAGCAACAGCCAGCGCAGCGCCGCCAGCACGAAGCTGGCCAGCAGCACCCGCTGTACCGAAAAACGCGCGAAGATGCGGCTCATGGCCATGAACACCAGTACTTCGGCCACCACCCCCAGTGCCCACAGCAAACCGATGGCACCCCGGGCATAGCCCAAGTGTTCCAGGTGCAAGGTGAGGAAGGTGTAGTACGGCCCGTGACTGAGCTGCATAAGGGCCACGCAGGCGTAGAACGCGACCACCCCGGGCGCCCGAAGCTGCTGCAGGAAACCACCCGCGCCGCTGCGCTCGCCCTGCTCCGCTGGCTGGGCATTGGGCACCCACAGGCTGGCGGCGACGATGCCGGCCATGATCGTGACCAGCGCCACCGGGTAGATATCCAGGCTCAGCCACTCGAACAGCCGGCCCAGGCCGACCACGGTGAGGATGAAGCCGATCGAGCCCCACAGGCGCACCTGGCTGTAGCGCGCGGTCTGCCCGTGCAGGTGGGCCAGGGTGATGACCTCGAACTGCGGCAGCACCGCATGCCAGAAGAATGCGTGCAGGGCCATGACCAGCGCCAGCCAGGCGTAGCTTTTGCCAAGGAAGATCAGGGCGAAGGTGGCCAGGGTAGATAGCGCGCCCAGGCGCACGATCAGCAGGCGCTGGCCGGTGCGGTCGCCCAGCCAGCCCCACAGGTTGGGGGCGATGCAGCGCATCAACATCGGAATGGCCACCAGCTCGCCGATGCGTGCCGCAGAGAAGCCCAGGTGGTCGAAGTACAGCGCCAGGAACGGGGCGGTGGAGCCGAGCAGGGCGAAGTAGAACAGGTAGAAGCTGGACAGGCGCCAGTACGGGATTGGTTGCATGGGGGTGGCCTTGTGGGGACCTGTGCCGGCCTCTTCGCGGGTGAACCCGCTCCCACAGGTACCTCACTGCCCTCAGGCCCAGTGATATTCCTGTGGGAGCGGGTTTACCCGCGAAGAGGCCGGTACTGGCGAATCAGAGCTGGCCCAGCACCGGGGTATTCACCTTCACATCGGCATTTTGCGCGCGGTGGCGCAGCAGATGGTCCATCAGCACGATGGCCATCATCGCCTCGGCGATCGGCGTGGCGCGGATGCCCACGCACGGGTCGTGGCGGCCTTTGGTGATGACGTCCACCGGGTTGCCGTCGACATCGATGGAGCGGCCCGGGGTGGTGATGCTGGAGGTCGGCTTCAGCGCCAGGTGGGCAACGATCGGCTGGCCCGAGGAAATACCGCCGAGGATGCCGCCGGCATTGTTGCTGAGGAAGCCTTCCGGCGTCATTTCGTCACGGTGCTCGGTGCCGCGCTGGGCCACGCTGGCGAAGCCGGCGCCGATTTCCACGCCCTTGACCGCGTTGATGCTCATCAGCGCGTGGGCCAGTTCCGCGTCCAGGCGGTCGAAGATAGGCTCGCCCAGGCCCGGCATGACGCCTTCGGCGACCACGGTGATCTTGGCACCCACCGAGTCCTGGTCACGACGCAGCTGGTCCATGTAGGCCTCCAGCTCGGGCACTTTGCTGGGGTCAGGGCTGAAGAAAGCGTTCTGCTCCACCGCCTCCCAGGCCTTGAACGGGATTTCGATCGGGCCCAGCTGGCTCATGTAGCCGCGCACGGTGATGCCCTGGGTGGCCAGGTACTTCTTGGCGATGGCACCGGCGGCCACGCGCATGGCGGTTTCACGGGCCGAGCTACGGCCACCGCCGCGGTAGTCGCGGATGCCGTACTTGTGGTGGTAGGTGTAGTCGGCGTGGGCCGGGCGGAACAGGTCCTTGATCGCCGAGTAGTCCTTGGATTTCTGGTCGGTGTTGCGAATCAGCAGGCCGATCGAGCAGCCAGTGGTGCGGCCTTCGAACACGCCGGAGAGGATTTCCACCTCGTCGGCTTCCTGGCGCTGGGTGGTGTGCCGGCTGGTGCCGGGCTTGCGCCGGTCGAGGTCGTGCTGCAGGTCGGCGAGGGAAATTTCCAGGCCCGGTGGGCATCCATCGACAATGGCGACCAACGCCGGGCCATGGCTCTCGCCAGCGGTGGTGACAGTGAACAGCTTGCCGTAGGTATTGCCGGACATGGACGCTCCGCGAGATCTGCCTGAAGTGAACGAAAGCGGCAGTATACAGATGGATTGATCGACTGTGCTGGCCTCTTCGCGGGTAAACCCGCTCCCACAGAGTCATCACAAGATGCGAAAATTGTGCTGTACCTGTGGGAGCGGGTTTACCCGCGAAGAGGCCGAACCTGCATGCACGGTCCGAGAACCTTCCCACCCACACTGGGTCAAACCTTCATCTCCCCAAGTAGTACCGCATGATGTCGCGCCTCGTCGCCCTCTTCTTCCTCCTGTGTACCAGCCTGGCCCAGGCCGCCGCCCCCACTGTGCTGCAGCGCCCGATCGACCTCGACACCGGCCAGGGCGTGCTGCACGGCAGCCTGCTGCTGCCGCAACAGGCCACCCCGCCGCCGGTGGTGCTGATCATCGCCGGCTCCGGCCCCACCGACCGTGACGGCAACAACCCGGCGTCAGGCCGGGTCGACAACCTCAAGCGCCTGGCCCTGCTGCTGGCCAGCGAGCACATCGCCAGCGTGCGTTACGACAAGCGCGGGGTGGCCGCCAGCCAGCCGGCCACGCCCGACGAGCGTGACCTCAGCGTGGATCGCTACGTGGCCGACGTGGTCGCCTGGAGCCACAAGCTCAAGGCCGACCCACGCTTCGGCCCGTTGATCCTGATCGGCCACAGCGAAGGCGCGCTGATCGCCAGCCTGGCCGCCGAGCAGGCCGGCGCCAGCGCGGTGATTACCCTGGCCGGCAGCGGTCGGCCGCTGGCCGAGGTGCTGCGCGAGCAACTGGCCCAGCGCCTGCCGCCGGCGCAACTGGCCGGCGGCAGTGCCCTGCTCGACCGCCTGCAGGCCGGACAGACCAGCCTGGAGGTACCGGCGCCGCTGCGCCAGGTGTTCCGCCCCAGCGTGCAGCCCTACCTGATTTCGCTGTTCCAGCAGAACCCGGCGGCGGCCTTTGCCCGGCTGCCCATGCCCGCGTTGATCGTGCAGGGGCGCAACGATGTGCAAGTGAGCGTGGTCGACGCCGAACGGCTGAAGGCGGCCAAGCCGGACGCCCAACTGGTGCTGATCGATGGCATGAACCACATGCTGCGCATCAGCCCCAAGGCGATGAGCCAGCAGCGCGAAAGCTACCTCAACCCTGAACTGCCGCTGGCCAGGGAGCTTGGCGAGCAGATTGTGACGTTTATTCAGCATTTGCCTTCTGCCTGAGCCTCAGGTCTTGGCCGGTACGGCCGATAATTTCGGTATCAGCGGAACATTGGGGCCGCTGGCGCGCCCCATCGCCGGCAAGCCAGCTCCCACAGGAATACCACAGGCCTGAATGCCATGCGGTCCCTGTAGGAGCTGGCTTGCCGGCGATGGGCTGCACAGCAGCCCCTGCCGCATGCTCGTATCCAAGGACAAGCCCTGATGACAACCGCCCCCGCCGCCGTAGAGCCGGCCGAAGAGCCCGAGGAAACCGCCGCCCTGCCCTGGGCCGAGCTGGCCGTCGAACATTTCCAGCTGTTGCGCCTGGCCGCCCTGCCCACCGACCGCAACACCGGCGCGCGGCCGCTGCGCTTTGTGCAGTTCGGCTATGCCGAGCGCCATGACCAGGCCCACAGCCTGTTGCGCATGGAAGTCCAGCTGCCCGGGCAGAAGGTACACAAGGAAAAGAACCGCCTGGACATACGCGTCGACCACGCCACGCGCCTGGTGCGCATTGGCGATGAACATGGCCTGCAACTGGAACCTTTGAACCGTGGCCTGGGCCGTTTCCTGCTGGCCCAGGCCGCGCAGTGGCTGCAGCGCAAGTGGTCGCACTACCGGATCGAGGGCATGGCGCTGCCGAGCAAGGATGCGCTGAACGAAGACTCACGCCTGCGTCGTGACCACTGCCTGCGCGGGGTGGGGATCGAGGTGGAATACGAGGACAGCCAGCACCTCAAGGGCCGTACCGTGGAAATGACGGTGGGCCAGCTCAAGGGCGCGTGGAACAGCGAGCGCTTGCAGCGAGTGGAGATACTGGATGCTGCCGGCCTGCTGCAGCAGGCTGACCAGCAATTGCAAGAGAAGGAAGGGCAACTGCGTGAGCGGGATGAGCGGGTAGCCAAGTACCAGCGTGAAGACAGTGGGCTGCGCTTTACCATTACCTGCCTGGTGGCGTTTGCGGTGTTCCAGGCGGGGTTGCTGATCTGGATTGCCACGCGCTGACGCCGCGTCGCCTGCTTCGCGGGCTTGCCCGCTCCCACAGGAACTGCGTCGCACCTAAGGGCAACGCCATACCTGTGGGAGCGGGTTTACCCGCGAAGAGGCCATGAAATCAGACCCGGGCCTTGAACAGTTCCTGATGCTGGCGGCACTGCTCGGCAGTCAGCATGAACACCCCGTGCCCGCCGCGCTCGAATTCCAGCCAGGCAAAGTCCACCTCAGGGTACAGCGCCTCGACATGCACCTGGCTGTTGCCCACCTCGACAACCAGCAAGCCCTTGTCGGTCAGGTGGTCCGCCGCTTCGGCCAGCATGCGCCGCACCAGGTCCAGGCCATCGTTGCCGCAGGCCAGGCCCAACTCCGGCTCGTGGTGGTACTCGGCCGGCATGTCGTCGAAGTCCTCGGCATCGACATACGGCGGGTTGGACAGGATCAGATCGAAACGCTGCCCCGGCAAACCGCCAAAACCGTCGCCTTGCACGGTATACACGCGCCCGTCCAGGCCGTGACGTTCGATGTTCTGGTTGGCCACTTCAAGCGCTTCGAACGACAGGTCGGCCAGCACTACCTCGGCCTCGGGGAAGACGTCGGCGGCAACGATGCCGATGCAGCCAGAACCGGTGCACAGGTCGAGAATGCGCGCCGGCTCGCTCGCCAGCCACGGCTCGAAGCGTTTCTCGATCAGCTCGCCAATCGGCGAACGCGGCACCAGCACGCGCTCGTCGACGATGAACGACATGCCGCAGAACCAGGCTTCGCCCAACAGGTAGGCGGCCGGCACGCGCTCTTCGATACGGCGCTTGAGCAGGTGCTGCAGGCGTACCCGCTCGTCGTCCTCGAGCATGCAGTCCAGGTAGCTGTCGGCCACCTCCCACGGCAGGTGCACCGCCCCCAGAACCAGCAGGCGGGCCTCGTCCCAGGCGTTGTCGGCACCATGGCCGAAGAACAGGTCGTGCTCGTGGAAGCGGCTGACCGCCCAGCGGATGTAGTCGCGCAGCGTGCGCAGGCGGGATGTGATCACGGGGTACTCCTAATTCAGACCGGACAAAAGTCTAACAGCCCCACCCGCACATTTGTTCCTTTGCCTTGCCCAATGGCTAGCCACAAGCCAGTAACCATGCCGCTTGCGTTGTCAACCATTCCCATTGGCGCCAAGGCAGGGGAGAATAGGTATACAAAAGCCCTATCCAAGGAGCCCTTGATGTCCGTTCCAACCACGATGTTTCGCCTCACTGGCCGCGATTACCCGCCGGCCAAGCTGAGCCACGCCAGCCTGATCATCATCGATGCGCAAAAGGAGTACCTCAGCGGGCCCCTGGCGCTGTCGGGCATGGACGAGGCCGTGGCCAACATCGCCAGGTTGCTCGACGCCGCGCGCAAGAGCGGCCGTCCGATCATCCACGTCCGCCACCTGGGCACTGTCGGTGGCCGCTTCGACCCACAAGGGCCGGCCGGCCAGTTCATTCCGGGGCTGGAGCCGCTGGAAGGCGAAATCGTCATCGAAAAGCGCATGCCCAACGCATTCAAGAACACCCAGCTGCATGAAACCCTGCAGGCGCTGGGCCACCTGGACCTGATCGTCTGCGGCTTCATGAGCCACTCCAGCGTCAGCACCACGGTACGCCGCGCCAAGGACTATGGTTACCGCTGCACCCTGGTGGAAGACGCTTCGGCTACCCGCGACCTGGCATTCAAGGATGGGGTGATCCCGGCCGCGCAGATCCACCAGTGCGAAATGGCCGTGATGGCCGACAACTTCGCTTGCGTGGCCCCCACCGCCAGCCTGATCTGATCAGCCAGGCAACCGCCCGGCAGCCGGGCGGAACCCGATGGGTGACCCCAGGTCCAATTCCGGATATCCACAGAGGAGAGCGGAATGAAGCTCAAAGGCAGTTTCGACGCCAAGCGCCTGCGCCCGCGCGAACCGCGTAACTGGGGCGCCCGCCTGGCGGCCGGCCTGTCGGCCATGCTGGCGACCCTGGGCGTGCTGCTGGCGATGGCCGGCGTCGCCGGCCTGCTGGGCAACTACCCTGCCCTGGCGGAGCTCAATGCCAACAAACCGCTGGCCGGCATCCTCACCGTGGCCGGCTTGCTGCTGCTGTGGCTGGGCGTGCGCTTCTGGCGGCGCAGCCGCATTCGCCTGCGCCGCGGGCGGGAACTGAACCTGTCGCCGCACCTGATGAAAAAACACGACTGATAATTTTTTGTCGCCTGTGCGGGCCTCTTCGCGGGTAAACCCGCTCCCACAGGGCCCCCACTGCCCTCCGGTCCGGTGATATCCCTGTGGGAGCGGGTTCACCCGCGAAAGGGCCGGCACAGGCTGCACAAGGCCCCACAGTCGCGTAAACTACGCCGCCCACGTGGAGGCATCATGCAAGACGACGATTTTTCCCTGTTCAAGGCCGAAGTGCGCGGTGTCAAACCGATCCGCCACGACCGCGCCGAAGTCGGCAAGCCCAAGGCCGACCGCCAGAAGCTGGCCGGCCTGCGCCAGGCGGCGACGGTGCGCAGTGACAAGGCGCTGGTGATCGACGGCATGTCCGACCAGTTCGTCATCGACGTTGGTGCCGAAGACGAGCTGATGTGGCGCCGCGATGGCGTGCAGGAAGGCCAGCTGCGCAAGCTGAAGCTGGGGCAGATCCCGTTCGAGGGCAGCCTCGACCTGCACGGCATGACCGTGGAAAAGGCCCGCGAAACCCTGTGGGACTTCATCGCCGAAGCCACCAAACTGGAAGTGCGCTGCGTGCGGGTGACCCACGGCAAGGCCGCGCGCCTGGACGGCAAGCGCCCGATGATCAAGAGCCACGTCAACACCTGGCTGCGCCAGCACCCGCAGGTGCTCGGTTTTGCCTCGTGCAACGCCCGCCACGGCGGCACCGGCGCGGTGTATGTGATGCTCAAGCGAACCATGCTCGAAGGCCGCGACGAGTAACGCCGCGCTTGCAGCGCCGCCCTCACCGCCGTACCCTTCGTTTTTGCGATTTTTTCCCACAGGTAGATCCATGTCCCTGGAACAGAACTACACCGAGATCCTCAGCCAGATTGGCGAGGACGTCTCCCGTGAGGGCCTGCTCGACACGCCCAAGCGGGCTGCAAAGGCGATGAAGTACCTTTGCCGCGGTTATGAGCAAACACTGGAAGAAGTCACCAACAACGCGCTGTTCAGCTCTGACAACAGCGAAATGGTGCTGGTCCGGGACATCGAGCTGTATTCGATGTGCGAACATCACATGCTGCCGTTCATCGGCAAGGCGCACGTGGCCTACCTGCCCAAGGGCAAGGTACTGGGCCTGTCGAAGGTGGCGCGCATCGTCGACATGTACGCCCGCCGCCTGCAGATCCAGGAAAACCTCAGCCGCCAGGTTGCCGAGGCCGTGCAGCAGGTAACCGGTGCCGCCGGCGTTGCCGTGGTCATCGAAGCCAAGCACATGTGCATGATGATGCGCGGTGTCGAGAAGCAGAACTCGACCATGATCACCTCGGTGATGCTGGGTGAGTTCCGCGAAAACGCCGCCACCCGCAGCGAGTTCCTCAGCCTGATCAAGTGATTGGCTGCTGACCCCGAGCCGACCCTGCCGGGTCGGCTTTTTCATTTCAGGAGTTGCCCATGATCGTCAAAGCCCTGCGGGTTGGCCTCGGCCAGCTCATCGTGTTCGGCGACTGGATCAGCCGCCCGGCCAAGCGCAAGCGCGACGCCGCCGCCCAGGCCCGCGTCGAGCAAGCGGCCCAGGGCCTGGCGCTGTACCAGTTCCACGCCTGCCCGTTCTGCGTCAAGACACGCCGCACCCTGCACCGTTTGAACGTGCCGGTGGCGCTGCGCGATGCCAAGAACAACCCGGTGCACCGCCAGGCCCTGCAGGAAGGTGGCGGCCGGGTGAAAGTGCCGTGCCTGCGCATCGAAGAAGCGGGCAAGGTGACCTGGATGTATGAGTCCAAGGCGATCATTGCCTATCTGGATGAGCGGTTCGCTTCGGCCTGACAGTTTGTAGATTTCCTGTACTGGCCCTATCGCCGGCAAGCCAGCTCCCACAGGTACCCCGCTGACCTCAGGTCCAGTGATATCCCTGTGGGAGCGGGTTCACCCGCGAAGAGGCCGGCACAGGCTAGAAACTAGCCCACCATCGGCACATGCCGTGGGTGGCTGCTGACCCGCTCCAGCCACGCCCGCACCGCCGGGTAGTCGGCAAGGTCGAACCCGCCCTGCTGCGCCACATGGGTGTAGGCGTACAACGCCACATCGGCAATCGAATACTGCTCGCCGACCAGGTACGGCGTCATCTGCAGCTGCCGCTCCATCACCCTCAACGCCTTGTAACCGCCCTTGTGCAGCTTGCGGTACTCCTCCAGGCGCTCATCCGGCAACCCCAGGTAGAACTGGATGAAACGCGCCACGGCAATGTACGGCTCATGGCTGTACTGCTCGAAGAACTGCCACTGCAACACCTGGGTGCGCAGGCGCGGCTCGGTGGGCAGGAACTCACTGCCATCGGCCAGGAAGTTGAGAATGGCATTGGACTCCCACAGGTAGCTGCCGTCTTCCAGCTCCAGCACTGGCACCTTGCCGTTGGGGTTCATCGCCAGGAACTCGGGCGTTTCGGTCTCGCCCTTGAGGATGTCCACCGGGTGCCATTCGTACGGCCGGCCCAGCAGGCTCAACATCAGCTTGATCTTGTAACAGTTGCCCGACTGGTAGTCGCCATAGACCTTGTACATCGCCCTTCCACTCCCAAGCAGTTCTGCATTTGCGCCCAATAGTTGGCGACTGTACGGCTAAAAGCAATGGCCGCTGTATGGCAAGGATCAACCTTGCTCGCTGTAGTCTGAAAAAACTGCTTACACCTTTACAAGGATTTTGTTCATGACCGATGCCACTTCCGCACGCCTGCGGCCCCTGGCAGACAGCTCCCCATCGGCGGTGGTCGCCGGCTTCATCGCCATGCTCACCGGCTATACCAGCTCGCTGGTGCTGATGTTTCAGGCCGGCCAGGCAGCCGGGCTGACCAGCGCGCAGATTTCCTCATGGATCTGGGCGTTGTCGATTGGCATGGCGGTGTGCAGCATCGGCCTGTCGCTGCGTTACCGCACACCGATCACCGTGGCCTGGTCCACCCCCGGTGCCGCCTTGCTGATCACCAGCCTGGGCGGGGTCAGCTATGGCGAGGCGATCGGCGCCTACATCACCTGTGCCGTGCTGGTGCTGATCTGTGGCCTGACCGGCAGCTTCGAGCGCCTGGTCAAACGCATCCCGGCCTCGCTGGCCTCGGCGCTGCTGGCGGGCATCCTGTTCAAGATCGGCAGCGAAATATTCGTTGCCGCCCAGCACCGCACCTTGCTGGTACTGGGCATGTTCTTCAGCTACCTGCTGGTCAAGCGCCTGTCGCCGCGTTACTGCGTACTGGCCGCGCTGCTGGTGGGCACGGCGCTGTCCGGCGCCCTGGGGCTGCTGGACTTCAGCGGCTTCCACCTGGAAGCGGCCACACCGGTGTGGACCACGCCAAGCTTCTCGTTGGCGGCGACCATCAGCATTGGCATTCCGCTGTTCGTGGTGGCGATGACCTCGCAGAACATGCCGGGTGTGGCCGTGCTGCGCGCAGACGGCTACCAGGTGCCGGCCTCGCCGCTGATTTCGGCTACCGGTTTTGCCTCGCTGCTGCTGGCGCCGTTTGGCTCGCACGGGGTCAACCTGGCAGCGATCAGCGCGGCGATCTGCACCGGGCCGCATGCCCATGAAGACCCGGCCAAGCGTTACACCGCGGCGGTGTGGTGCGGGATTTTCTATGGCATTGCCGGGGTGTTCGGCGCGACCCTGGCGGCGCTGTTCGCGGCGCTGCCGAAAGAGCTGGTGCTGTCGATTGCGGCGCTGGCGCTGTTCGGCTCGATCATGAACGGGCTGACCGTGGCCATGAGCGAAGCGCGTGAGCGAGAGGCGGCGGTGATTACCTTCATGGTTACCGCTTCGGGGCTGACCTTGTTCTCGATCGGCTCGGCGTTCTGGGGGATTGTCGCGGGGGTGCTGGCCTTGATGATCCTCAACCCGCGCAGGGCCTGAAGATATTTGTTGCCTGTGCCGGCCTCTTCGCGGGTAAACCCGCTCCCACAGGAATACCACAGGGCTGAAGGCTGTGTGTTCCCTGTGGGAGCGGGCGTGCCCGCGAAGAGGCCGGTATGACAGAAGGTGTTCTGTAGCATTGCTGGCCCCTTCGCAGTACAAGGCTGCTTCACTGGACCTGAAGGCAGTGGGGTACCTGTGGGAGCGGGTTCACCCGCGAAGAGGCCGGTACAGGCAACACAAAGCCCAGGCCCGGATCACAACCTGAAATGCCCCACCATCCCCTTCAGGTCGGTGCCCAACTGCGCCAGCTCGATACTCGACCGGGCATTGTCCTGCATCGCCAACGCCGCCTGATCGGCACTGCCACGAATCTGCGTGACGCTGCGGCTGATCTCTTCCGCCACCGAGCTCTGCTGCTCGGCCGCCGCGGCAATCTGCTGGTTCATCTGCTGGATCAATGACACCGCCGCGGCAATGCTGCCCAGCGCGCTTTCGGTCTGCAGCGCATCAGCCACCGCCAACCGCACCAGCTCGGTACTGCCGCGAATCTGGGCCACCGACTGCTGGGCATTGCCGCGCAGGCTGGCGACCAAGGTCTCGATCTGCTCGGTAGACTGCCGGGTACGCCGCGCCAGCGCACGCACCTCATCAGCGACCACGGCAAAGCCACGCCCCTGCTCACCCGCCCTGGCGGCTTCGATAGCCGCATTCAGCGCCAGCAGGTTGGTCTGCTCGGCCACGCTCTTGATCACTTCCAGCACATCGCCAATGGTGTGGATCTCGGCACTGAGGCTGTCGATACCGGCGCTGGCCGTCTCCGCCGCCGCCGCCAGCTGCTCGATGCGCTGCATGCTCTGGCGCACCACCTGCTGGCCGGAATCAACCTTCTCGTCCGCCGCCTGGGCCGCCTGCGCCGCCTCTTCGGCATTACGCGCCACATCGTGCACAGTGGCGGTCATCTGCTGCATGGCGGTGGCCACCTGCTCGGTCTCTTCCTTCTGGCTGCCTACCTCGCGGTTGGTCTGCTCGGTCACCGCCGACAGCGCCTGCGCATTGCCAGCCAGTTGCTCGATGCCTTGCTGCAAGCCGCTGACAATGCCCGACAGGCCCGCCGCCATCTGCTGCATGGCCTGCATCAACTGCCCTACTTCGTCACGGCGTGGCGCCTGGGCGTCAAAGCTCAGCTCGCCGGCAGCAATGCGCTGGGCGCGGGCAATCACATGCTTGAGCGGCCCGACCACAGCGCGGGTGATCAGCCAGGCGGCCAGCACTCCCACCAGCAGCGCCAATGCCGTGGCCAGGCCGATGGCCACGGCATTGCGTTGCAGTTCGCTCTGCAGGGCCTGTTCCTGCCCCAGGTAGGCCTGGTCGACCCGACTGGTGGCTTGCTCGGCACTGGCCTGCAACTGCGCCTTCAAGCCCTGCTCGCGGGCCAGCTGGTCAGTGTATTCGTTGAGTTTTTCCGAGAAGCTGCCAATGTGCCCCGCCACTTCGCCCAGCACGCTCTGGTAGCCGGCATCGCTGACCGCCCCCTGTAACTGGCTGACCAGGCTGGCGGCCTCGACAGTCTGGGCGATGCGCTCCTGGCTGACGCCCTCTTCGCCCTTGCGGCTTTTTTCCAGGCGTACCCGCGCTTCGTCCATGGCCTGCAGCATCAGCCGCGACACCTGCGCCACCTGCGCGGCCTGCTCGAGGAATGCACCGCCTTGCTGGCCCTGGGACTGTTTGAGGGTGTACACGCCATCATCGGCCAGGCCGGCCTGCAGTACGTCGAGGTTGTTGGCCACGCTGGACACCGACCAGCTGGCCATGTCCAGCGCCAGCTCCTTGGCCTGCACCGCCTCGACAAAGGCTTCGAACGCCTGGCCATAAGCCGCCAGGTCGGTTTCTGCCGCCGCCAGCGCCGGCAGGCCACGGGCGCGCTCGGCCAGGCCCTGCAGGCCACTGCGCAAGGCCTCGGCTTGCTGCAGGTCGGAGCGCAGGGCAAAGGCCTGCTCGTGCTGGCGCAAGCGCAGCAGGTCGGTATTGAACTGGGCCAACTGGCGCAAACTGTCGAAGCGCTGGCCAACGCTGTGTAGCGCGGCAATGCCAATGGCCGCCACCGCCAGGGTCAGCACCAGCACCAGGGCAAAGCCCAGGCCAAGTTTGCGGGCCATGCCCAGGTTGGCCAGCACACCGTGCTTGCTCGCGCCCATGCCGATTCCCCTTCTGCGTGCGAGGTTATCCCGAAGGCCAAGGGTGGCAACGTTGCCAGCCGATGAACAAGGGCCTGGCGTCAGAATGGTGTCAAATAGCTATGAGCGTGTCGCTATCAGCTTGGCAGAGGTCGCCCTGCGTGCTGAAGGAAGGCCTGGGCGCGGGAGTCCTGCCCGTAGGCGACATTGATGCGCAGCCAGGCGCTGGCAGCGCCCTGGTAATCGAAGGCGCTGCCGGGGGTGAGCAGCACATCGTGTTCCAGGGCCAGGCGCTCCAGGCTGGCGAAATCCCGGCCTGGCACGCAGGCCCAGACGAACATGCCGCCGTAGGGCTCGCAGAACACCTGCCAGCCCGCCTGTTCCAGCTGGCCGAGCAGCCTGGCCATGTGCTGCCCCAGGCGCACACGCAGGCGCTGCACGCTCTTGCGGTAGCTGCCGTTGGCCAGCATCTGCCCCACCACCTGCTCGGCAAAGCGCGAG
Organism: Pseudomonas sp. 32_A; assembly: GCF_017490905.1. Lineage (NCBI taxonomy): Bacteria > Pseudomonadati > Pseudomonadota > Gammaproteobacteria > Pseudomonadales > Pseudomonadaceae > Pseudomonas > Pseudomonas sp. 32_A. Next base: position 39,172 of record NZ_JAFGYI010000026.1, read on the forward strand.
GTGCCGATGCCGCTGACCATCTTCAACTCGGCCAGGCGCGCCAGCAATGCCGGGTCGGCGACCAGGTAGCCGACCCGCAGCGAGCTGCTGAGGGTTTTGGAGAAACTGGCCATGTAGATTACCCGCTGTTCACTGTCGAGGGTGGCCAGGCGGGTGGCCGGGCCTTCCTGGAAGTCGGCGTAGATATCGTCCTCGATGATGCGCAGATCGTGCTCGCGGGCCAACTCCAGCAGGCGGTAGGCCACCTTGGGCGTCAAGCTGGTCCCGGTGGGGTTGTGGTAGAGGCTGTTGATGAACAGGCAGCGCGGCTTGTGCGCCGCCAGCAGGGCTTCGAGGGTGGCCAGGTCGGGGCCTTCGGCGGTGCGCGGCACCGGCAGCATGTGCACCTGGTGCTGGCGAAGCAGGTTGTACAGATTGTAGTAGCCGGGGTGTTCCACCAGCACCGTGTCGCCTGGGCGCAACAGGGTGCGCACCAGCAGGTCAAGGCCGTGGCTGGCGCCGTGGGTGGTGAGGATACGTTCGGGCCCGGCGGCGATGCCCAGCTGCGCCAGGCGCTTGTGCAGCTGCTGGCGCAGGCTGGCCAGGCCCAGGGGTGGGCAGTAGTCGAACAGGTCCTGTGGGTTGCCGCGGCTGACCTGGCGCACTGCCTGGGCCAGTTCGGTGGCGGCGCGCCAGCTGCTGGGCAACCAGCCGCAGCCCAGCTTGAGCAATTCGTCATGGCCCTCGCAGAACTGCCGCCAGCTGCCGTCCCCGGCCTCGCCCCAGGGTTGGGCGTCTTCCACGGCCAGGCCGGGTTTGCGCTCGGCGACGAAAAAGCCGGTGCCGTGGCGGGCCTCCAGCCAGCCGCTGGCGACCAGGCGGTCGTAGGCTTCGATCACACACGACGCACTTACGCCCTGGCTGCGTGCCAAGGCCCGGATCGACGGCAGGCGTGCGCCGGGGCGCAGGCGTTGCTGGTCGATCCAGGTTTGCAGGTGGTCGGTGAGTTGCTGTACCAGCGGGGTGGTGCTGGTGCGGTCGAGTGGGAAGTGCATGAGGCAAGTGTTCGCTGGTTTTGAGCGAACAGTTAAGCATAAAAGGGTTGGCGGTGTGTCTGGTGAGGGGAATGGGCAGGCATCAGAGTTGGCAGGCCCGGCCCTTTCGCGGGTGAACCCGCTCCCACAGGGATCGCACCCAACCCGAGAGCGGTGTCGTACCTGTGGGAGCGGGTTCACCCGCGAAAGGGCCAGTACAGACACTACAGAACCAGGACCCCTACCATGCCCACCGCCCCGGCCCGCCTGGCCTTCGCCCTCTGCCTGATCACCCTGGCCGTCAACCTGCAGGCCCCGCTGTACATCACCTACGCCGACCTCTCCGGCCAAGGCGCTGCCGCCACCGCAGTGGCCTTCTCCGGCTATGTGCTCGGCGTGCTACCCGTGCTGCTGGCCCTGGGCGGGCTGGCCGACAGGGTCGGGCGCAGGCCATTGGTGCTTGCCGCACTGGCCCTGTCGATGGTCGCCACCGTACTGATGCTGCTGGCCCCCAGCCTGCAAACCCTGGGCCTGGCGCGGCTGTTCCTTGGGTTGGGTACCGGCCTGGCTTCGGCCACGGCCACCGCCTACATGGGAGAACTGATGGGCGGCTTGGACAACACCCGCGCCGCCAACTGGGTCACCGCCAGCACCTCGCTGGGCTTTGGCCTGGGCGCGGCGCTGACCAGCCTGTTCCTGTTGCGCGGCCCCAGCCTGACCCCGGGCAGCTTCCACCTGCAACTGCTGCTGGCGGCGCTGGCCATGTTGCTGGCATGGCGCCTGCCCGACCCACGCCCGGCACAACGCAACCCCATGCTGCGCCTGCCCTGCTACCCGCGTGGCAGCGTGGCCTATGGCCTGGCCATTCTGCTGGCGTGGGCCTGCGTGGGGCTGGTGATTGCCCTGCTGCCGGGCATCCTGCGCCAGCATGGGCTTAGCGCCTGGTCGGGGTTTTCGACCTTTTGCGTGATCAGCTGCGGGTTGTTGTTCCAGCCCATGGCACGACGCCTCAGCAGCCGTACGGCCACCTTGCTGGGGCTGGTGATATTGCCCTGCAGCTATGCCGTGCTGGCCTGGGGCGCGGACAGCGGCCAGCTGGGCGCGGTATTGCTGGGTGCGGTGGCGGCCAGTAGTGCGTGCTACGGGTTTATCTACCTGGGCGGGCTGGCAGCGGTGAACCAGTTGGCCGGCAGCGAGAAGACACGGGCCAGTGCCGGGTTCTTTCTACTGGCGTACCTGGGGTTCAGCCTGCCGGTGATCTTTACCGGCTTGCTGAGTGACCGGCTGGGGTCGCGGTTGGCGTTGCTGGTGTTTGGTGGGGTGCTGGTGGTGGGGTGTTTGCTGGTTGGGCTGGCATTGTGGTGGTCTGCCAGGGCCTCTTCGCGGGCCTGCCCGCTCCCACAGGGTTCGCGCTAGCCTTTGTGGTGGCCTGCAAGGGCCTCTTCGCGGGTAAACCCGCTCCCACAGAGATATCACCGGCCCCGAGAGCAGTGGGGTACCTGTGGGAGCGGGTTTACCCGCGAAGAAGGCCACACCGATATCAGATCAGATCGCCGTAGCCCCACCATCCACTGTCAGGCAATGCCCTGTGGTAAACGCCGCGCCGTCGCTGCACAAGTACAGCACGGCGCTGGCAATTTCCTCGACCTTGCCAATACGCCCCACCGGATGCATGGCAGCGGCAAACTCGGCCTTGCGTGGGTCGGCCTCATAGGCGCGGCGGAACATGTCGGTGTCGATCACCGCCGGGCACACCGCATTCACCCGGATGCCCTTCTTGGCGTACTCGATGGCCGCCGACTTGGTCAGGCCGATCACCGCGTGCTTGGAGGCGCTGTAGATGCTCATCTTCGGCGCCGCACCCAAGCCCGCCACCGAGGCGGTATTGACGATGGCCCCACCGCCCTGGGCCAACAGCAACGGCAGCTGGTACTTCATGCACAGCCATACACCCTTCACGTTGACGCCCATGATGGCATCGAACTCCGCCTCGCTGCCTTCGGCCAGGCGGCCCTGCTCGATCTCGATACCTGCGTTGTTGTAGGCATAGTCCAGCCGGCCATAGGCGGCGATCAGGCGCTCGTGCAGTTGGCGCACTTCGGCATCACGGGTAACGTCGCAGGCAATGAACAGCGCCTCCCCGCCCGCCGCGTGGATCAGTGCCACAGTGGCCTCGCCACCGGCCGGGTCGAGGTCGGCCACCACCACCTTCAAGCCCTCCCGGGCGAAAGCCAGGGCGGTCGCCCGGCCGATGCCGGCAGCGCCGCCGGTGACCAGGGCTACCTGGCCGGAAAAGGTCATGCTCATCGCGTGCTCCAAAGGGTGCTTGGTGGGGTTCAGAGCATAGTCAGCCACCACCCGGCCGGGCAGCATCATAACCCCACCGGTTGGGCTACCATGCTTGTCAGTGATGTTAAGGACCTGCCTACATCAACAGGGTAGATTTGACGTCTCCCCCTTCCACTGCCCACAAGGACCCGCCATGACCAACACCAACCGCCGCTTCCTGCTCGCCAAACGCCCGGTCGGCGCCGTGCGCCGTGACGACTTCAGCTTCGAGACCGTGCCCGCCGAACAACCCGGCGAAGGCCAGGTGCTGGTGCGCAACCTGTACCTGTCGCTGGACCCGGCCATGCGCGGCTGGATGAACGAAGGCAAGTCCTACATTCCGCCCGTGGCCTTGGGCCAGGTGATGCGCGCGCTGGGTGTTGGCGAGGTTGTCGCCTCCAACCACCCCGCCTACAAGCCGGGCGACCATGTAAGCGGTGCACTTGGCGTGCAGGACTATTTCACTGGCGAACCCCAGGGCCTGCACAAGATCGACCCCAACCTGGCGCCCCTGCCCCGCTACCTGTCGGCGCTGGGCATGACTGGCATGACCGCCTATTTCGCCCTGCTGGACGTCGGCCAGCCCAAGGCCGGTGACACCGTGGTCATTTCTGGCGCAGCCGGCGCGGTGGGCAGCATTGTCGGGCAGATTGCCAAGATCAAAGGCTGCCGCGTGGTCGGCATTGCCGGCGGCGCCGAGAAGTGCCAGTACCTGAAGGACGAACTGGGCTTTGACGGGGTGATCGACTACAAGGCCGAAGACGTGCTGGCCGGCCTGAAGCGCGAATGCCCCAAAGGCGTGGATGTGTACTTCGACAACGTCGGCGGCGACATCCTCGATGCCGTGCTGACCCGCATCAACTTCAAGGCACGCATCGTGATTTGCGGCGCGATCAGCCAGTACAACAACAAGGAAGCAGTGAAAGGCCCGGCCAACTACCTGTCGCTGCTGGTGAACCGCGCGCGCATGGAAGGCTTTGTGGTGATGGATTACACCAAGGACTACGGCAAGGCCGCACTGGAGATTGCCGGGTGGCTGGCCAGCGGGCAGGTGAAGAGCAAGGAAGATGTGGTGGAAGGGCTGGAGACCTTCCCCGAGACACTGCTGAAGCTGTTCAGCGGGGAGAACTTTGGCAAGTTGGTGCTGAAGGTTTGAGATTGAGGTAGCCAATACTGGCCTCATCGCCGGCAAGCCAGCTCCCACAGGTACAGCGCCACCCTTGAGCCCGACGCTATACCTGTGGGAGCTGGCTTGCCGGCGATTGGGCCGCACAGCGGCCCCGGCGATAACTGCAGCACCGCGTTCGCAGCGCGTCAGACTTTCCTGAACCTTGCCCCCACCGCTTCAGCTTGAAGCAGCAAGCGAACTATCCTACGCAGCGGTCGGAAGCAGCTGAATTGTCGGGGAAATCCCTCAGGGATAACTTCACCGGGTCGCCATGTTGGTGACCGGGTGTGAGAACCTGTTATGCACTGCTGCTCCACTGTTCAATGGCAGCCATTCGCGGGCAGGCTTCGGCTTGGCCGGCGTCAGTGCACCGGTTTCTCACCCCGCGCAATGGCTGCCACCCTTGTCCGTGAGAAAGATCCGGGTGGTTTCTCCTCGTCACGCACTGGATTTTCACTATGAAAAAGTACACCCCCTCCCCAATCCTAACCGCAGGCCTGGAAACCTTCCTCGAAGCCGGCAACCCCACACAAGTCTTCGCAACGTCGCTCTGGTAGCATCCGCCCCCGCACCAACATCTTCGCTGCCTCAATCGGCAATCACAGCTAAATCAAGAGCATGGGCCTGGCAAGCAGCACGGCTCTAACGGGGGATCAATGGATTTATGGACTGCCTTCCAGGCACTCATCCTGGGAGTGGTTGAAGGGCTCACGGAGTTTCTACCAATCTCCAGTACCGGGCACCAGATCATCGTTGCCGATTTGATCGATTTCGGCGGTGAACGCGCGATTGCATTCAACATCATCATCCAACTGGCAGCGATCCTGGCAGTAGTGTGGGAGTTTCGCGGCAAGATCCTGGAAGTGGTGTTCGGCCTGAGCAGCCAGCCTACGGCACGGCGCTTCACTGGCAACCTGCTGTTGGCATTCATGCCGGCGGTGGTGCTGGGCGTGCTGTTCGCCGACCTGATTCACCACTACCTGTTCAACCCGATCACCGTGGCAACGGCCCTGGTGGTTGGCGGGGTGATCATGCTCTGGGCCGAACGCCGTACCCACCGTGTGGCGGTCGACCATGTCGATGACATGCGCTGGACCCATGCCTTGAAGATCGGCTTCGTCCAGTGCCTGGCGATGATCCCGGGCACTTCGCGCTCCGGCTCGACCATTATCGGCGGCCTGCTGTTCGGCCTGTCGCGCAAGGCGGCGACCGAATTCTCGTTCTTTCTGGCGATGCCGACGATGGTCGGTGCGGCGGTGTATTCGGGCTACAAGTACCGCGACCTGTTCCAGCCCGGCGACCTGCCGGTGTTTGCCATCGGCTTCGTGACCTCGTTCATCTTCGCCATGATCGCCGTGCGTGCGCTGCTCAAGTTCATCGCCAACCACAGCTACGCGACGTTCGCCTGGTATCGCATCGTCTTCGGTTTATTGATTCTGGCTACCTGGCAGTTCGGCTGGATCGACTGGTCGACAGCTCAAGGCTGATATCACGCCACAAAAATGAAAAAGGGCTGCATTCGCAGCCCTTTTTCATTGGTCAGGTTCAGCCGCGTATTTCAGCGACTACCGCAGCCAGCGCTTGCGCCGGGTTGGCGGCCTGGCTGATCGGGCGGCCGATCACCAGGTAGTCCGAACCGGCATCCAGTGCCTGGCGCGGGGTGAGGATACGGCGCTGGTCATCCTGCGCACTGCCCGCCGGGCGAATGCCCGGGGTCACCAGTTGCAGCGAAGGGTGCGCAGCCTTCAGCGCCGGGGCCTCCAGCGCCGAGCACACCAAACCGTCCATGCCAGCCTTCTCGGCCAGCGCGGCCAGGCGCAGCACCTGCTCTTGCGGGTCGACATCCAGACCGATGCCGGCCAGGTCTTCACGCTCCATGCTGGTCAGCACGGTCACGCCAATCAGCAACGGCTGTGGGCCGCTACGCTTGGCCAGCTCTTCGCGGCAGGCCGCCATCATGCGCAGGCCACCGGAGCAATGCACGTTCACCATCCACACACCCATCTCGGCCGCAGCCTTCACCGCCATGGCGGTGGTGTTGGGGATGTCGTGGAACTTGAGGTCCAGGAACACTTCGAAGCCCTTGTCGCACAGGGTTTCGACAATGCCCGAAGCGCTGCTGGTGAACAGCTCCTTGCCAACCTTCACCCGGCACAGCGCAGGGTCAAGCTGGTCAGCCAGCTTCAGGGCGGCCTCACGGGTAGGGAAATCCAGGGCGACGATCAGGGGCGTCTGGCAGGCGGACATGGGCAGGGTCTCTTGGCAAGTCGAAAACGGCGCGCATTGTAAACGAAGTGACGCAGGCTTTGGGGCCCGCGGGTCACGGAATTGGCCCGGCAGCGGCTGGCTCCTATAATTGAACCAACGGAACGGGCAATTGCTCAACATTTGTACAAGCGCTGCCCATCACCAGCAAAGGAGAACGACAATGCCCTGGTATGCCTGGCTGATACTCATCATAGCCCTCGGCTCGATCGTCGGCGGGCTGATGCTGCTGCGCGATACGGCAAAAAAACTGCCACTGACCGAAGAACAGCTGCGCAAGGTGCATGAGCGCAATGCCGAAGCGGATGCCAAGGATGCGCAGGACCGCTAGCGCGCCAGCGTCGCAAAGCCGCGTTCATAGAGTTGCACATAACTCATTGACTCAGCGGGGCCCCTGTGGGAGCGGCTTTAGCCGCGAATACCGGCGCAGCCGGTGCCATGCACCGCGTTGGGTTCTTCGCGGCTAAAGCCGCTCCCACATTGTCAGCACCAACTTCCAGACATGCTCCTACAGGCTATGAGGCAACCTGATGGGGCAAGACAGTTGCTCCCGCAGGGTACGCGGACCGCTTTCGAATTCAGTTTTCTCAATTGAATCTTGATAAAAGTCAGGGCCAGGACACAAACCCCAGCCCTTCCCCCCTTACTCCACCATCACCTTGTCCCGGTTACGCTCCAGCAACGCATTACCAATCCCCTTGATCTCCAGCAGCTCATCCACCGAAGCAAATGGCCCATTGGCCTCCCGGTAGGCCACTATCGCCTCGGCCTTGGCCTTGCCTATTCCGTTCAGCTCCTTCTGCAAGGTAAGCGCATCAGCCGTGTTCAAATCCAGCCGCTGCGGCTGCTGGCCCTGCTGCTGGCTTACCACCGGCACCGGCTCGGCCACCGCCGTGGTGCTGGCCGGGGCAGCGCTAAGGGAAAAGGACAGGCTGGCGAACAGCGGCAACAGCAAGTACGACAGAACGTTGTTACGCATGGTGAACACTCCTGGGTTGGTCATTTTCCAGCAGCCGTTTTCCTTCGGCCGCGCAATCAACCCTAGCGGCAAACCCCACACCGAAACAGCCACCATCATCGGCGAATGGTAACCAAATCGATCAATCACCCAGCCAACTTCGCCAACCCAAAAAACAACGGCCTTCCCCCGCCGCCACCCAGGCCCGCGAACATTTGCGCCATGCACCATGGCCTGTAGCCGAATACCCGTTGGTCCGATGCCGCATTCACAGCCAAACCCGCCCACATTCCTACAACCCCCGGTGAACAAGGCCTGAGCACGAACTACCGCACTCTCCAACCAGGCAAACACCTATCCAACTGGCATCACAGGAAGCAACTGCTAGATTTTGAGCAATGGACTGCCGTTTGCTTGAAGGACCCAAGCCGCATGCCTCCACCCTCCCGCCGCTTGCCCTCGCATCCAGCCCGTCCACCAGGCCAGCCTTTCGCGCGTCTACCAGCCCCTTCGGCCCACCCGTACTGCCTCGTCCAGCAAGAGGATCACCGCCGTGCCCCTCAAGACCCTCACCGTATTCGGCACCCGTCCCGAAGCCATCAAGATGGCCCCCCTTGCCCTGCACCTAGCCCAGGACGCCCGCTTCGAGTCCCGCGTGTGCGTCACCGGCCAGCACCGGCAAATGCTCGACCAGGTGCTGGAACTGTTCGGCATCACCCCCGATTACGACTTGGACATCATGAAACCCGGCCAGGACCTGACCGGCGTGACCACGGGCATCTTGCAGGGTATCCAGCCGGTACTGGCCGAATTCAAGCCCGATGTGGTGCTGGTGCATGGCGACACCGCGACCACGTTTGCCACCAGCCTGGCAGCCTATTACCAGCAAATCCCCATCGCCCACGTAGAAGCCGGCCTGCGCACCAACAACCTGTATTCACCCTGGCCAGAGGAAGGCAACCGGCGCCTGACCGGCACCCTGGCCGCCCTGCACTTCGCCCCCACCGCCACCTCGCGTGACAACCTGCTAAGGGAAGGCACCGACCCGGCGAGCATTTTCACCACAGGCAATACCGTGATCGACGCCCTGCTGGAAGTGGTGCACAAACTGCAGAGCCCGGCGTTGAGGGCGCAGTTCGAGCGCCAGTTCGATTACCTGGCTGCCAACCGCCGCATGGTGCTGGTAACAGGCCACCGCCGCGAGAACTTTGGCGGTGGCTTCGAACGCATCTGCCAGGCGCTGGTACAGACGGCGCGCCAGTTCCCCGATGTGGATGTGCTGTACCCCGTGCACCTCAACCCCAACGTGCGCGAGCCGGTCAACCGGCTGCTGGCGGATGTGGGGAATATCCACCTGATCGAACCGCTGGATTACCTGCCGTTCGTGTACCTGATGAGCCGTGCGTACGTAATTTTGACCGACTCGGGGGGCATTCAGGAGGAAGCGCCGGCACTGGGCAAACCGGTGCTGGTGATGCGCGATACCACGGAGCGGCCAGAGGCGGTGGCAGCGGGGACGGTGAAACTGGTGGGTACGGAGGTTGGTTCCATTACGGGGGAACTGGCCAGGTTGCTGACGGATGAGGGGGCTTATCGGGAGATGAGTGTGGCGCATAACCCGTATGGCGATGGGAAGGCGTGTGGGCGGATCGTGCAGGCGCTTGCAGATTTTGCCGTTGCACAGAGTGCGCAAAAGGCGCCCAGGGCTTGAGCCAGAGGGGCCGCCGATGCGGCCCCATACCATACGATTAAGTTAGCGACCGTCAATAAATTGTAGGAAAAATGTGAAAAATCTGTAAGATTGGATCCATTGAGATGTGGCTTTTTGATATTACAAGGACGAAGCGTGGTCGGCGACACCCAGATCTGGCAAGACGAATATCCTCATACCCTGCGGTATCGCGACACCACCCTGCACCTTCAGGGCCCCATTGCCCCTCACACCCGACAAGCCCTGGAACAGTTGATCGAGCAAAGCGCCAGCGCCAAGCGGGTCAGCGCCCCGCTCGCTTGCGTGCAGAGCCAGTTGTTCACCAAGCGCGAAAAACTCGACTCGCTGAAAAAGAAACTGCGCATGCAACGCGGAAGGCCCAAGCGCAACGGCTTGTACGACTGGTCTCTCGAGGAACTGATCAATACGCGCGAAGCAGGCCGCCGCGGTGCACGGGTGCCAAGGCTGGTTGGCTACGGTTACAGCCGCTCCAGGTTCGGCCTGATGCAGGACTTCATTCTTATCACCGAATTGCTCAGTGGCCACGAGGACGGGTTGGCAAGAGTCCGCAGGGCGCCCGAAGCGGTGCACCAGGTAATCGAGGCCGCCTTCGAACTGTTGCATGCCCTGCACTGCCGAGGGGTCACCCACATGGACCTGTGGGCCGCCAACGTGATGCTCCCGCAACAAGGCAAAGCACAGGCCATCGACCTGGAGAACAGCTTCTCCGAGCCGAGCAATTTCTTCAGCGAAACCCTGGGCTTTCAGTTCGGCTTTTTCTACTACCGGGAAATTTACCGCTACATAACCGAAGCGGCCTACGATGCTGTGGTTGAATGCGCACTGGCCGAGTACTTCCCTGATGTGCAACGTGCTGCCTTCAACCGGGTGTACGCGCTTGCCAAGCATGAGGAAATCGGGCGCCTGAAGCGCCGCGAGATCTTCACCCGTGGCGTACTCGAAAGTTGTTGGTAGAGCGCCATCGCTACCCAGTTCGCCTGAGTCGGTCTGGCCGGATGCAGAAGACTGGGTGACCTGCGCCGTGCGTACCGTATCCCTGCGATGCCCCTTCCTTTAGAATGGGAAATACCTGCCAGAGCCACTGAATTGCCATCAATTCAGACAAGAGCAAGCAGGTAGCCTGCACAAAAGCTTCATACAAACGGATCAAAGCTAGGGATTTCACATGAGTTCTGAGAGTCACGAGGTTACTGACACTCCGTTGGTGACAGTGATAATCGCGTCGTACAACCACGCGCGTTACATCGAAGCAAGCATCACCAGCGTCATCAACCAGACCTACAAGAACATCGAGCTTCTGGTGATCGATGACGGCTCCAAGGACGACAGCCCTGCAGTGCTCAAGCGCCTTCAGGAGCAGTACGGCTTCGACCTGCGCTTCCAGGCCAACCAAGGCCTGGCACGCACCCTCAACGACGCGATCGCTCGCGCCAAGGGCGACCTGATCGTGCCTTTCGGCTCCGACGACATCATGCTGCCGCACCGTATCGCCACCCAGGTGGAGTACATGAACGGCAAACCTGAAGTGGGCATCTGCTCGGCCAACATCGAAACCATCGACCAGGATGGCAAGGTGATGGGCGCCCGCGAGCAGCGCAACCGTAACCTGCCCTTCCGCCGCCTGGACTTCGACGACCTGTTCCTCGACCGCAAGCCTGGCCCCATGGCAGCCACATTGATGCTGCGCCGCGAGGCGCTGGAAAAAGTGGGCGGCTTCAATGCCGATATCCGCCTGGAAGACGTGTATATCGAGCTGTCGATCGCACGTGCCGGTTACTTCATCGACGTGCTGGGCGAGGTGCTGGCGCAGTACCGTGACCACCCGACCAACACCTTCAAGAACGGCCGCTTCATGGTGGATAACGTGTTGCGTACCTTTGCCGTGTTCAGCGACCACCCGCAGTACGAGCAGGTGTGCATGAAGTTCCGTAACTCCATGGTGCTGAAGTACGCCAACCGCGACAAGGCACTGAGCCGGGAAATCCTTTCGGAAATCCCGCTCAGGTACTGGAACAAGAAGACCCTGCGCGGTATGTGGCGGATGGCCTGGGCTTAAGCCGCGCGGCTACGCTTCCAGTGGACCAGTGACTGCCCATAGACCAGGGCCATCGGGATCCAGATCAGGAACCAATGCTCCTTCGGGCGTGACATGAAGGCACTGCCTTCAGTCAAGCCCGAGGCGAAGCCGAAGATCAGCCAGGTTGCCGCAAGGGTAACACCGGGGTGTTTACGGTAAGCCCAGCAGAAGTACATGGCCACGCCGTAAATCGCCATCCACAAGGCCAAGCCTACGATCCCTCCGGCGTATAGCACGCCTAACTCTATGTTATGCGGATCGGCAAGTGTTCTTCCAAGCCCCGGGATAATCACCGTCATGGGTGAGTCGAAACCATGCCCTAACCATGGATGCTCACTGATCTGGCGCAGTGATTCCAACCAGATAGCCGGACGGAAAGATACACCACGCTGAGTGACGGCTTCGGGATACGCCAGTGCAACGCCAATCAACGCAAGCACAATCATCCCAACGGCCATGAGCCCACGCCTGCGGTCGCCAACGACCAGGAGCCAACCCAAAGCAGCCGCCAGGCCAATCAATGGCGTGCGTGAGCCGGTTGCGAGAACCGCCAGCCCCAAGATCGCCAGGCAAACCAGCGGCAATGGGCTGAGCGCGCTACGTGCCTGGAACCAGGACGCCAACCAGAACGCGGCGAATGCGCCAAACAAATGGGCGGTGAGTAAAGGGTTGTACAGCGCGCCATAACCTACCAAACGTCTACCCGTAAAAGAAGGGTTCAGGTAGAGGAAGTAAGCCAGTGAAACGCCTGCCGCAAGCGCTGCGAAGATAGCTGCCAGACGCGTGCATTGCTCCAGCTGCCCTGGAGAACGCAGGCTGATGATACCGGCAGCGAACAGCAACATTGCTATGTACAGTGGCCGCTTGAGCAAGCTGCCAACGGAGTTTTCCGTGTCGGACCAGGCGATGCTCAACAGGGTGTAGGCACTGAAGGCCAGGAACGCCAGGAACAGTGGGTTACAAACGAGAGGTTTGAACCATTTACGCTGTGCGATCAACATCCCAAGCGTGGGCAGGGCAAGAAAAATGTAGAAAAGCTTGTGGTAGGTAGTACGGTCCCAGGCCCAGAACATCCCTGTAAGGATGAAAAACCAGCCCAATGGCAACAGGTAGGTATTGACCAGACTTCCAAAGCGTTGAGCCGGGGACTCTAGTGATACATCAATCGACATCTAGCGTCCTCAGGCAAACGGCGTTCTTCATCACATATCCTATGCGAATTTAATTATAAAAATGCTGCAGCTGATGGAAATCGCCCTTTTCTGAAACAATTTCTTTTCCCGGCTCAGCTGCGAATTTCTGCCACGACCGGTGTCACCAATTGCAGCAGTGCCGTGCACAGCAAAAGCCACGGCTGCGGGGCGCTGCGCTTGGCAAGCGGTTCATGGCAGCTCGCCATCATACGCAGGCCACCAGAGCAATGCACGTTCACCGCCCCTTCCCCGCAGGTACCGTCAGTCGAACAGGTCGGCCTGCGCCAGCGCCTTGCCGAGCTGGTCCTTGGCAGACAGCGTGGGCTGGAAGTCTATCGGCCAGTCGATGGCAATTTGCTGATCATCCCAGGCAATGCAACGTTCGCTCTGGGCCGAGTAGAAGTCGGTGGTCTTGTAGACAAACTCGGCAGTCTCACTCAACGTCACGAAGCCGTGGGCGAAACCCGGTGGAATCCACAACTGGTTATGGTTTTGCGACGACAACACCGCACCGACCCATTTGCCAAAAGTGGGTGAGCTACGGCGGATATCCACCGCCACATCGAACACTTCACCCTGTACCACACGCACCAGCTTGCCTTGGGCGTGGGGCGGCAGCTGGTAATGCAGCCCGCGCAGCACGCCCTTCACCGAGCGGGAATGGTTGTCCTGAACGAAGCCTGGCTGCAGGCCAGTCACTTCATTGAACACGCGCGCATTGAAACTCTCGTAGAAAAAGCCACGCTCATCACCGAAAACCTTTGGGGTAAACAGGAAGACTTCAGGGATGGCCAACGAAATAGCGTGCATCAAAATACCTTCACTTCAAGCAGGTTCTTCAGGTACTGGCCGTAACCGTTTTTCAGCAACGGCTGGGCAAGGCGCTCAAGCTGTTCAGCGTTGATCCAGCCCGCGCGATAGCAAATCTCTTCAGGGCAAGCGACCTTGAGGCCCTGGCGCCGCTCCATGGTGGCAATGTATTGGCTGGCATCCAGCAAGCTGTCGTGGGTACCGGTATCCAGCCACGCATAACCACGCCCCATGATCTCGACCTGCAGTTGCTGCTGCTGGAGATACAAGTTGTTGAGGTCGGTGATTTCCAGCTCGCCCCGTGCCGAAGGCTTCAGTTGCCTGGCCAGGTCGACGACCTGGTTGTCGTAGAAATAAAGGCCGGTGACCGCATAGTTGGACTTGGGGACCTTCGGCTTTTCCTCAATCGACAACACGCGCCCGCTGCCGTCGAACTCCGCCACCCCGTAACGCTCCGGGTCCTGGACGTGATATGCAAAGACCGAAGCCCCGGTCTGCCGCTGGTCAGCGCTCAGAAGCAGCGCCTGGAAGTCGTGACCATAGAAAATGTTGTCACCCAGCACCAAGGCGGACGCGGCGTTGCCGAGGAAATCTGCGCCGATGGTGAACGCCTGGGCCAACCCGTCGGGGCTAGCCTGCACGGCATACGAAAGGTTGATGCCCCAACGGCTACCATCACCCAACAACTGTTCGAAGCGCGGCGTGTCCTGTGGCGTCGAGATGATCAGGATGTCACGAATACCGGCCAGCAGCAGCGTACTGAGCGGGTAGTAGATCATCGGTTTGTCGTACACCGGCAACAGTTGCTTCGATACCGACAATGTGGCGGGGTGCAGGCGAGTGCCAGAGCCGCCCGCCAGAATGAGTCCTTTGCGTGCCATAAAAATTCCTAGCGCTGGATTTCGTCCAGCATGCGTTGCACACCTTGTTGCCAAAGCGGCATCTTGAGATTGAAGGCCTCTTCGAGTTTAGCCAATGCCAGACGAGAATTTCGCGGGCGTGGCGCCGGCACCGGGTAAGCTTCGGTACTTATTGCGCCTACCTGCTCAGCTGTAACCTTCAAGGCAATGCCACTGCGGCTGGCATGCGCCAATACGAACTGGGCATAACCGTGCCAGCTGGTTTGGCCGGCTGCGGCAAGATGGTAAATGCCTGCCAAATGGCGCGCGTCCTGCACACTGAATATTCGGTGCAGGATATGGGCGGTAACATCGGCGATCAGGTCTGCACCGGTGGGGGCGCCAAACTGGTCTGCCACCACGTTGAGCGCATCGCGCTCTGCCGCCAGACGCAGCATGGTCTTGGCAAAATTGTGGCCGCGCGCAGCATATACCCAGCTAGTACGCAGCACTACGGCAGAGGCACCGCTGGCCTGAATGGCCAGCTCACCATCGAGCTTGGTACGGCCATAGACAGACAACGGACCGGTGGGGGCATCCTCTTGCCATTGGGCCTGGCCACTGCCATCGAACACGTAGTCCGTGGAGTAGTGAATCAGCCATGCACCCAGCTTGGCGGCCTCACGCGCCAGAACGCCCGGCGCTTCGGCATTGATCCGCGCAGCCAGCTCTGGCTCGCTCTCGGCTTTGTCCACTGCCGTGTAGGCCGCAGCGTTGACGATCACATCCGGGGCTAGCGAGCGCACTGTAGCCGCCAGGCCTTCGAGATCACTCAGATCACCACACAAGCTACCGTCGCCCTGGCGGTCAAGCGCAATCACCTCCCCCAATGGCGCGAGGGCACGCTGCAACTCCCAACCTACCTGTCCGTTCTTCCCCAACAGCAAGATTTTCAAACTTTTTCAGCCCCATACTGCTGTGCGACCCAGTCACGATAACTGCCGTCCATTACGCCTTTGACCCAGTCCTGGTTAGCCAGGTACCAGCTAACCGTCTTGCGAATACCGGTTTCGAATGTTTCGGCAGGCTTCCAGCCAAGCTCGCGCTCGAGCTTGCGGGCATCGATAGCATAACGGCGGTCGTGGCCTGGGCGGTCGGTGACGAAGCTGATCTGGCTGGCATAAGGCTGCCCGTCAGCCCGCGGGCGAAGTTCATCGAGCAGTGCACATACACGGTGGACGATGTCGAGGTTGGGCATTTCGTTCCAGCCGCCGACGTTGTAAACCTCACCCACCTGCCCTGCTTCCAGCACACGGCGGATGGCGCTGCAGTGGTCTTTGACGTACAGCCAGTCACGTATCTGCTGCCCATCGCCATACACCGGCAGCGGCTTGCCAGCCAAGGCATTGACGATCATCAGCGGGATCAGCTTCTCGGGGAAATGCAGCGGCCCGTAGTTATTGGAGCAGTTGGTGGTGAGCACCGGCAGGCCATAGGTATGGTGATAGGAACGCACCAAGTGGTCACTGGCCGCCTTGCTGGCCGAGTACGGGCTGTTTGGCTGGTATTGGTGGGTTTCGGTGAACGCAGGTTCACCGGCTTTCAGCGAGCCATAAACCTCGTCGGTGGAAACATGCAGGAAGCGGAACACCGCCCGCTCTGCCTCATCCAAGCCCTGCCAGTAGCCCCGCACTGCTTCCAGCAACTGGAAGGTACCCACCACATTGGTTTCCACGAATGCCTGGGGCCCGTGAATGGAGCGGTCGACGTGCGACTCGGCTGCGAAATTGAGCACGGCGCGCGGGCGGTGCTCGGCCAACAGCCGTTGCACCAACGGCCCATCGCCGATATCCCCATGCACGAAGACATGTTGCGGATTACCTTCCAGGCTAGCCAGGCTCCGCAGGTTGCCGGCGTAGGTCAGTTTGTCCAGGTTGACGATGGTTTCGCCTGACTGGCTAAACCAGTCCAGCACGAAATTCGCACCGATGAAGCCGGCGCCGCCGGTTACCAGGATTGTCATAGGGTTGAACGCTTCTCGAGTAAGTGTCGGGTAAAGGTAACTGGGCGCAATTCTAGACGGGAAAGCTGCAGGAGTGTTGCGGTAAGACGCCGTTCACGCTTTTGGCTGTTGTTCTGTCATTGACGGCGGGGCAAAATACGACCCCTTCTCAGGAAAAGCCATCTGGGCTCACAGGGATTGTCCATGCCGTCTATTTTTCCTTCGGTCGCTGTTGCGGCCTTGTTTGCTTCCGCGCCTGTCTGGGCACAGTCCACGCAGCTTGCTGACCGGGTTATGACGCCGAGTGCGTTCCTGGGGGTTGATCTGCAAGGGGACTTCATGACCGAGGTGCCGGAGTGTGCAGCAGGGGACCTACGCCCTAGCGAGCCTTGCCGGGTTGCGACCGAGAAAGCTGGGCGATTTGAGGTGCGGGGGTTGCCGTATCTGCCTATTTCGCCGGGGTACAAGTTGTTTGCAACGGTGGATGGCGGGGCTGTTAGTCAGTTGGTTTTGACCGGGAATGCTAATAATTTGTATCTGGTTAAAGAGATGCTGACTGATAAGCTCGGGCAGCCGGCGACTAGCGGGACTCATTGGGTGAAGTTGAAGTCCGGGGCTTCTTATGAGGCTGAGGTTTATAAGTGGAATTCTGAAGGGGTAGCTGTTGATTTTGGCCGAGATCTTAGTGATCTTGGGCGGTATTCGGTTACTTTTTCGACTTCGATGGTTGGTACGGAGGTTGGTAATTTTGATACCAAACCTGCGGCTTATGGCCCAGGTTTGTAAGCTGATAAGCAAGCCTGAAGGGGGCTAGCACACAGGGCTTTTAATGCTGTCACTGATAGCAATAAGAAGGCCTGCCCGCTGCTTATCTTTGATACACCGCTCCCCCTTCCTATGCAGCGAGCTGGCTTCCCGAAACGCACACAACGTGCAAGCCTCTTTGCTCAAAGCCGCGCCACATTCAGGTCGCTTGGACTAGCTCCTATCATCCAACCCGCTCATGGCATTATACGGCCATGCTCAAGGCGAAAGCGCCATGAGGTAGATATCTGACCGAAAGTCGCGTGTAGTTATAACTTTGGGATTTCGAAGGGCCATCAACATCGGCCTACCTCGCACCGAAAATACCCAAGGTGAGGAGAACTGACCCGAGTCGACGAGGCGATTGATTTCTCCGGTTGCAAGTTCATGCCGAATAAGCCCGCCTGAAACGGGCGAGGTGACCACTATCCTGCCATCCAAACCAACAGCCGCTCCGCCTGCATAAGTATGTAGCGCAGTCTCCGCAATATACTGGTTAGAAATAACTTCTCCTTTTGCCAAATCCATAGTCACGAGCCTACTCATCCCACGAGAACCATCACCATTCATTTCCGTATAGGAAACGGCGATGACATTCTCTGCAATCCACCTGGCCTCATACGGAATAGTATCGAGGTCGGCGTTTTTGCCAAGATCTATTGGATACTCTAGTGTAGTCTGAAATTCGTCCTTCGTAACTACAACCTTCAACCCGCGATGCTTCTTAGAAGAGCTCGAGTAGATCGCATACGCCATAGCACACCGACCATCCTCAGCCAAAGAAAGAGGCGTGGAGTACGGGAACGTACCAGCCCCAAATCCAGCAATAACGACCGGATCGCTCCAAGAATCACCTCCATCGTTAGTGCATCTAGCAACTACACGCCTCCACTCACCGCTGGAATACTGCCCTATCCGCTCTTGGAGCGTATACATGAGTAAGATTTTTCCGTCGGGAAGCGCCGCCAATGACGTGTAAGTCGCTCGGCCAGGGTCAACTACATTGGCCACACTCCAAGACCATGCATCATTTGGATTTATACTCCGGGCACAGAGCATAGGAGATGCGTGATTACTGAAGCACGCTAAGACATGGCCTGCGTATTTGCCACTTGGGATCCGAATAAGTGAAGGTGAGCCATGATCGCTGGAATCATCAAATTTGTGCAGCTGCGCTGTCCTCCTGATTAACAGAAGATCAGTGATCTCCGCCACTTTGACTTCGCCTGAGGATGTGACGTAACCGACACAAAACCCTCCATCCAACTCGGCAACTGCCGGACGGTTATACCAAAGGCTATAAGCATTTGTAAGTATTAGAGGCGTCGGAGTAGACAGCCTGCGCATAAATGGAACCGCGGAGAATGCGGCAATTACACCAGCTGACATCAAAAAATCTCTACGATTCATCAGGGTTCACGCAAGCCAAAACCGCCATTATGCCCAAAATCACGATCTGCTGCCGAGGTCTTTTAGAGACGCGCAATGCTAATCTAAAATACAACATGTCCAAGTCCTGCTGATCGTGTCAGTAGTCATCACTGGGGCTGGAGCAGCTCTTAATATTCTATCTCGCACCGCGTTTTTCACGGTAGTTGTCGTGTCGACAATCCTGCAATGTCAATGTTTTTGCGTGCTGCTGCTTCCAGTCAAGGTAAAGCAGTACAGTACCTATCGCCAGCTGTTTCGTGTGGACTAGGCTCTTCGCCCTGGGCTAGCCTACCGTGCTGGCGCAGCCGGAGATTGCCGTCGCAGGTTGATCAAAGCCCCCTGGAGCATGGAACCAAAACGCCGCTTTGTTGGTCGGTACTAGGAGAATCAGCTGCTTTGTGTTGGTAGTGTGCACTGACTTTCTCTTATTTTTCGAGCAACGCATAGAGCCTCGCTCGCACTTGGGTTATGATTTGCTCACACGTTGGGCGCATTGAACAGGACGGTCATGGTCATCAGAATTTCCAATATAGTATTTTCTCTAACCTTCCCAGGAACTATCCTGTATTACGTCGCAATATCACAGCATATCTTCCCACCGATAAATTCTGGGTTTTTCGGGATAATGTGCACCTTAGCCCTACTCACCATGCTACCCCTATATATCATTAACGCATTCAGCGCAGGAAAAATTCAGCCGATAGACTTTGCATTTTTCCTATTCCTTGGTGCATTCGCACTAATAGTGGTTTGGCATGGAGCACAAACCCCAGACAAGTCCTTGATGACCTGGCACTTAGTCTCTATCGCACAAAGCATTGCTGTTTTTCTCTTATGCAAGAAAACATTTTCCGACACAGAAAATAACTCATGGATTGTAATACTATCTTGGATCGCCGCATCAGCATGCATACTTATCTTCAGCAATGATGGAAGACTTGCTCTAAGAGAGATGTCAGACGACGTAGGCATCATACCTAGTTATCAGACATTTGCTCTATGCTATATGGTTACCACGACCTTCATAATAACCAAGGTGAAATTACGACCCCTGCGCTACATAGTGCACATAATCGCATTAACCTGCCTATACATCAACTCAGCCAGAAGCGAATTTGCAGGCTATCTTTTTTTCGCAGCCCTGCTTGAATTCCTAAGCTACAAAAACAAATCAACTCCAATTATATTGGCATTCATCATATTTAGTTTTGCCATAGTAGCCATTACTACTGAAGCCGTTAAACTACCAGAAAGCAGAATCACCGCACTAGCCGACCTCCAAAACGACAACTCAAGCAATGAGCGCGATAGAATGTCAAAGGAAGGCATTGAAAAAATATTTGAAAGCCCTATATCTGGGGCGTACGGACAATACGAAGAGGGTGGATACATACACAACATCATGTCCGTATGGCAGGAAACTGGAATATTTGGAGCACTATTCTTTATTTTACTTATAACCATCCCGGCATTAAGAGGAATAAGTAAAGTACTTTCACGAAAGCCTGACCATCTATCAATCGTCGGACTATCATTGATATTAACCACGATACTCCTGCTAGTTGCCGGAAAATATTTTACCTACCTACTTGTCCCTACCGCTCTCGCGCTTTGCTCGGTAACGAAGCCAAAACCTACACAACATGGGTAAGGGCACATAAATTCTCATTACCGGTAGACTGGACGGCCTTAAGGAAAGCTTGGAGCAGGAGACACTTAGGTAAGTTCAAAAAAGCTACGCTACGCTGATCACACTGGCTTTCAGTCCGTGCATGGAGAGCTTTTCTATACAGGGCCTAGTCAACTATTTAACTGCCAACTAGGCTCTGTACGAAAAAGATGTCGCAAATACCGGATGGAACAAACCTGTGAGACCATAGCGGCGTAGCTTTTGGCGAGCTTGTCGAAGCGCATTACGATCCAGCAATTCTCTTTCAGCCAGCCAAACATGTGCTCGATGATGTTGCGC
Organism: Pseudomonas sp. 32_A; assembly: GCF_017490905.1. Lineage (NCBI taxonomy): Bacteria > Pseudomonadati > Pseudomonadota > Gammaproteobacteria > Pseudomonadales > Pseudomonadaceae > Pseudomonas > Pseudomonas sp. 32_A. Next base: position 59,761 of record NZ_JAFGYI010000026.1, read on the forward strand.
TATCGGTATTTGGGGCGATCAAACTGCTTAGGTAAGCCTGGCTTGGGTTCGCGCTTCATTGAGCGCATCAGGATGACGGGCTGCATTCGATATTGATCGCAGTCGCGGCGTAGCGCTTCGGCATCGTAGCCCATGTCGGCAAGCCCGCACTTACAGCGTTTGTGCCGGCGGCCACGTTGGCTCGGAGGCATGCTGACCTCGTCCAGTAAAGGTTGAGCGTAGCTGACATCACTGGCTTGACCGCCAGAAACAAGGAAGCGCAACTGTGTCCAATTGGCGTCACAAGCATGTGGACTTTAGTTGTCAGGCCACCGCTACTGCGCCCTAGAGCGTGATCGGTAGCCTCGCCAGCCCCTTTTTCCGAGCGCCAGATGAGGCTCGGGTTGCGCGTACTGCGGTTGAGCCGATCATCCAACTTTGCAGATCGATCAAACCTTGCTCATTCAACCTAAGTTGTAACCGTTTGAACATCTAATCGAAGGCCCCTGATTCCACAAGCCCCTAAACCATTGATACGCCGTTGACCAGGGGCCAAAGCGCTCCGACATAGGTCGCCACGCAGCGACCAAGCAGAGCCCCAGAGCACGCTGTCGAGCACCAGGTGGTCGCTCCGTCTCGGCCGCCCTCGGCCATGGGTTTCGGTGGAGATATCGGAGACCACGCCCTAGGCCTCGTCCGAAAGCTCGTAACGCTTTGCCATCACAGAATTCCTTTCCGTCGATGGCGGGGCCCCTACAAAATCTTAGCGCTCAAGGGGGCGACGATTGGGTTTCTTCGGATTTCGTAAAGAGGTTAGGCCCAATACCCTAGACGTCTCTCAAGCGCTGCTGATACACCCAATCAACAATCTCTCCTTCGGGCGTGTATCCACTTACTAGCTCCCTGAGCAATTGGCGAACAACCGCAAAATCCTCGGTTTCGACTGCCTTTAGCAATAGTGCCAGGCGATCCTTGAGCACGTCCCAGACCAAAAAATCTTCGCTTGCTGTCAGTATCATTGGGTGCCGAGTGGGCGACACGTTGTCGCCAATCAACAGTTCCTCATATAGTTTTTCCCCTGGTCGCAGGCCGGTGAATTCAATAGCAATATCACCATGAGGATTCTTTTCGGACCTGACACTCAGGCCGGATAAATGGATCATTTTTTCCGCTAGCGCAGCGATTCTTACGGGCTCCCCCATGTCCAACACGAACACATCTCCCCCAAGCCCCATGGAGCCAGCCTGGATGACCAGCTGGGCGGCTTCAGGAATAGTCATGAAGTAACGGGTTATTTTGGGGTGAGTGACCGTCAGCGGTCCGCCGGCCTGGATCTGCTTATGGAAAAGAGGAATTACAGAACCCGACGACCCGAGCACATTGCCAAAGCGTACCATCGTAAAGCGCGTTTTATTGACTCTGGCAACATTCCCGGAATCTCCAAACAATACTGGCGCGACCTCCTTGCTCAAGGCTTGCAAAACGAGCTCAGCCAAGCGTTTGGTGCTGCCCATAACATTGGTTGGCCGTACTGCTTTGTCAGTCGAAATCAGCACAAAGTTCGCCACATTGGACTGAAGCGCAGCCTGCGCCGTATTCAACGTGCCGATGACATTGTTCAGGACACCTTCGGCAATGTTGTGCTCAACCAAAGGAACGTGTTTGTAAGCAGCAGCGTGATAAACCGTATTGACGCCCCACATCGTCATGGTATCGACCAAGTGTCTCTGATTGCGAATTGAGCCTAGGAAAGGTACCAGCCGCACAGGAAGTGACTCACGTCGGATACGCTGCTCCAACTCACCATGAATACTGTAAAGGTTGAATTCGCTGTGCTCAAACAGCAGCAACGCTTTGGGCTCGAGCATGAGGATCTGACGGCACAACTCAGAGCCGATTGAGCCACCAGCCCCTGTAACCATGACCACTTGACCTGTAACACAGTGGGCAAGTAAATCCTCTTGAGCCGGAACGGCATCACGGCCCAACAAGTCAGCTATATCGACCTCCTGGATATCATCAACTTTAACTCGGCCACTTGCCAAATCCATGAATCCAGGAACACTGCGTACATGTAAGGGGAAATTTTCAAGCAACCCCAATATTTCGCGACGACGTGCACGACTCGCAGACGGGATGGCCAAAAGAATTTCCTCGGCTCCTGTCGCATCGATCATTTTCTGAATATCATTGCCACGAAACACCTGAAGACCAGAAATGATTCGATCCGCGACACTCTCGTCATCGTCGATGAAAGCAACTGGGCGCATCATACGACCAATTCGCAGGGCAGCGACCAACTGATTCCCCGCAGCCCCAGCACCATAGATCGCAACTTTCGGCAAACCATTGTCACGGTTGGTGAAAGGCACATGCTGTCTGGCGGCGAACCAATCTCCCAGGAAATATTGTCGCATGATCAGGCGGAGCCCACCTATCAACACCAGACTGAGCCACCAGTAATTGAACACAATGGAGCGGGGAACAACTGCTGTGTGATTACTGTGCCAATAAACGACCAAAGCTAGAATCAAGGACGATAGCGATACCGCCTTGCCAATGGCAATCAACGCGTCATTGCCAAAATAGCGCATCACCGCACGGTACATACCGAAACGGATGAAAATAGGTATGGCGATGACCGGCGCAGCCAAGAACAACCAGTAGTGCAAGCGCAGCGGGTGATAGATTTCATCTATTCCAAGACGAACTAAAAACGCCAGCCACAGGGCGAACCAAACCAACAGCACGTCAGTTACGACCTGAAGGGCGCGTTTGTAGCGCCGGGGCAACAACAACATCCCCGTACGCAGCTTATCCGTCATCCGCTTACTCTCCTGATTCCGAACCAAACCAGATCCCTTCCTATCACATTTTTCCATACGAGCTTCTTGCCTTTGACGGGTGATCCGACCAAAACCAAGAAATCACAATAAGGGCGTCGCCTGTTCGGCATATAGCCTTTAGGCGGACGCCCAGAATTTCATCGACGAGCAGCGTCTTGCATGACCTTGATCAAGACATCGCAACTCTTCTCGATTTCGGTCGCCTTCAAGGTTGGATGGACTAGGAACATCAGGCTGGTTTCGCCCAACTGACGGGCTACAGGCAAGCGCTGCTCCGGTCGCCAGCCCGTGTCATCGAAAGCTTTTTCCAGATATACCTCAGAGCAAGATCCCGAAAAGCACGGCACACCCAACGCATTGATCTCGTTCAGAATGCGATCGCGGCTCCAACCCTCGGCTAGCTGATCGGGCTCCACAAACACATAGCATTTATAGGCTGCATGCACGCAGTCGGACGGAATTTCAGGAACTCGCAACCCAGGCAGGCCCTTGGCGCAATCCCAAATGCGACGAGCATTTTCCACTCGCGACTGATGCCACTGAGGCATACGCTTCAACTGAATCCTGCCGATGCCGCCTTGTACTTCAAGCATCCGCCAATTGGTACCGAAACTCTCATGCAGCCACCGGAACCCAGGGGCATGCTCACGCTCATAAACGGCTTCCCAGCTCTTGCCATGGTCCTTGAACGACCACATTTTCGACCATAGCTCGCGATCGTTCGTGGTGACCATGCCGCCTTCACCGCCGGTGGTCATGATTTTGTCCTGGCAAAACGACCAAGCGCCGATATCGCCAATGGACCCGACGGGGCGGCCTTTGTACCGCGCTCCGTGTGCCTGCGCGCAATCTTCTATCACGCGGATACCATGTTCAGCCGCAAGAGCCATGATCGGGTCCATGTCACATGGCCAACCCGCCAGGTGAACGCAGATGATGGCCTTGGTGCGGGAGGACAGCACCGCGCTGATAGTCGACACATCGATATTCTGGGAGTCGGCGTTTACGTCGGCAAAGACCGGAACAGCACCAGCATTGATAATGCTGGAGACCGAGGCGAGGAAAGTACGGGAGGTCACGATAACCTCGTCACCGGTGCCGATTCCCAGGGCCAGCAGAGCCAGGTCCAGCGCCACTGTTCCGTTGGCAACAGCGACTGCAAAATCAGTTTCAGTCCAGTCAGCGAATTCACGTTCGAACTGACGGCATTCCTGTCCTGTCCAGTAATTGACCTTGTTGGACAAAATGACATCACGCGCGCAGTTTGCTTCTTCTTCGGAGAACGACGGCCATGGGGAAAAGGGGGTGTTCAGCATTGAATTGATCCTGATTCATTAAGCTGGCAAGAATGCAAACGGCTGTACCACACAGTCTACAGCCGCATCATTGATTTCGTGGAATTATTCCAAGGCCCGGGCAGGTACTCCGACCACCGTCATCCCCTCAGCGACATCGGATACGACTGCAGCTCCAGCGCCCACCACCACGTTTGCACCGATGCTGATCAGTTGCTTTACGCAGGCGCCGATGCCCACCCATGAGCACTGACCTATCGTCACACCACCTGCAAGCCGGGCGCCCGGGCTGATATGGACAGAATCAGCCAGCAAGCAGTCGTGATCAACACTGCAACCCGTGTTCAAAATACCTCCTAGCCCCACGGAGGCGCCGGCATTCAGGACCGCACCGGCAAACACCACGCTTCCAGCCCCAACATTGGCATACCGGCTGACGTAAGCGAGTGGGTGGATAAGGGTAGCCAGCGTAGCCCCCTGTTGGATCAAAGCTGCGAGCTTCGCCTGGCGAATAGCGTTATTGCCGATGGCAACCACGACCCCGTCAAACTCATGAGCGTTCTCGAAAAAATCTTGGCCCGTGCCGACTACATCCCATACACCATTGGAGGTGAGAGAAGGCCAAGCGTCATCAAAGAACAAGACCTCTGTCCAGCCGCAAACCCCCGCAGTATCCGCAACTACCTTTCCGTGCCCACTGGCACCAAGGATGGCAAGTCTTTTCATCACTTGTTGCCCGTGAATTTCGACATGGTGACCTCGCCGCTGGCGCTAATGCCGTCTCTTTTTACAACTTTCTTGATGGTCAAAGCGATAATTTTGACATCCAGCCAAAGCGAGCGATTTTCGACATACCAAACGTCCAACTCAAACTTTTCTGGCCAGCCCAGCGCGTTTCGCCCATTGATTTGAGCCCAGCCGGTTACCCCTGGTCGCACTTTATGACGCAAATATTGCCGCTCGTTGTAGAGTGGCAGATATTCCATCAACAATGGCCTGGGCCCAACAAGACTCATCTCACCTTTGAGCACGTTCCACAGCTCGGGCAGCTCATCGAGACTGCTAGAGCGAAGAAAGCTACCGAATGGCGTCATGCGCTGTGAATCCGGCAATGGCACACCATTGCTGTCGCAGGCATCGCGCATGGTGCGGAATTTGATCATCTCGAATGGTTTGCCACATAGTCCCGGACGGACCTGGCGGAACAATACCGGCCCCCCGAGCCTACGCTTGATCAGCACTGCTACAACCAGGATGACCGGAGACAACACGATCAACCCAATCAATGCCCCGGCGAAGTCAATGACTCTTTTCATCTGCTGGACTCACAAGCCTCGTTGAGGCAACCGGCCAAACTACCTGCAAGCTTGTCGAACCCATGCTCGACTTCAACATAGCGCCGGCCAGCACGCCCCATTGCAGCCCTATCTTCACTTGGCAACCGGGTCAACCTAGCTACCGCATCGGCCAAAGCCTCCGGGTTACCTGGTTGAACGGTGTATCCAGCCCCGGAATCTTCAATCGGGTTGTTACCCGCATCACAACAAAACAGTACCGGACGCTGCCCAGCCATGAAATCGAACAGCTTGTTCGAACTGATACCGTACTTGAACACCGGGGCATTGATCAGATTGAACACAAATGCATCCGCTTGCGCCGCAAGTGCCGGAATTTCCCTTTTTGGAACGGGATCTTCGAAGCTGACACGCTTGAGACCAAACTTTTCAGCCATGGTGATCAACTCGCCTTTGCACGGGCCGTTACCGATAATCCGAAGGCGGACATTGGACATTTCAGGTCTTTGCTCGATGATTTGCTGCGCACGTAGCACATTGTCCAACCCATTGGCTGGACCATGCGCACCAAAATACATCAGCGTAAACTCATCTCCCGACACTTTATCCGCTGGGCATGGGAAGTCCTGAAGATCGACACCGTTCGGGATCCAGGCAATTTTTTTCGGATCGATGCCCATGGGTACTATGTACTCGTGTGCCTTGGGAAGCAGTACGACAATGCGTTTAGCGCGCTTGTACAGCCACTTCTCCAGCACTCGAAGCGAGCGGGCAATAAAGCTGTTACGCTCCAGCCGGCCCATGTCGATCAGCGTTTCCGGCCAGAGATCCCGCACTTCGAAAACGAAGGGAACCTTATGGCGCCACGCAAGCACAGCACCGGCAGCAGCTGCAAACGGGTGGACGCTCGAACCGATAATGACATCCGGTTTTTTCAAAGGCGAAAGCTTGCCGGGTTTGATTACCTGCCAAGTGTATTCCAGCATGTTACGCATACGCGCCGTGCCGTTGCCTTTGTATTCCGAGGTTCTAAGCCAAAGGAATGGAACACCGCTATATTGGTCAAGCCTGGTAATTTCAGAATCAGCCAGTCGCTGCTTGCCAGACTGGTGCTCCACGCTGGCAGCAACAATCGACGCCTCCCAACCATGTGCCGGCAGGTTTTTCGCCAACTGATAATGCCGGGTACCGCCGGCGCCACCTGGCTCCTGAGCGTAGTGGTTGAGAATCCAGACGTTCTTCATTCAGCAAGGTCCTTGATAAGGCGTTGGATGATCAGTTCTGCTGCATTACCCTCACCGTAAGGTTCTACCGCCTCGCCTTTGCTACCCAGCGCCTGGCGAACGGCTGATGCCACTTCTTGTGCAGAAGTTGGCGATACAAGCCGATTCCAGCCTGATTCAACCAATTCGACCCATTCGGTTTCATCGCGCAAAGTGACACATGGGACGCTGTAGAAGAATGCCTCTTTCTGGACACCGCCAGAATCTGTGGCAATTAGTGCGGCATACTTCTCAAGCTGAACCATGTCCAGATATCCGACTGGGTCGATGAGGTGCAAGCCCGCTGGCATTTCATCCAGTTGGCCACGCTCCTGCAAAACAGCCTTGGTCCTTGGGTGCACTGGCCAAACGATCGGCAGGTCGGTAGATAAGTCGCGGAATGCTTCAACGATCGCGGCAAGACGTGCAGGATCGTCAGTATTTTCGGCCCGGTGGACGGTTGCCAACACGTAGCTGGCTTCCTCTAGACCAAGCTTGGCCAGGATCCGACCGCTTGCGTCGACACGTTTACCATGAAACTTCGCAACGTCGTACATCACGTCACCCACCGGGATAATGCTGGCCGCATCGACACCCTCCGACTTCAAGTGCTCTGCTGCTGTGACAGTCGGGGTAAACATCCAGCGGGATACCCGGTCAGTCAGGATCCGGTTCACTTCCTCTGGCATAACCATATTGAAGGAACGTAGGCCTGCCTCGACATGAGCGACAGGGATATGCAACTTGACGGCAGCTAACGCACCCGCGAGTGTAGAGTTGGTATCACCGTAGACAAGCACAACATCGGGGCGCTCTTGAAGCAGGACTTTTTCGATCTCAATGAGCATCCTGCCGGTCATGTCACCGTGACCGCCGCCATGAATGTCAAGCTGATACGCTGGTGTACTCATGCCCAGTTCTTTGAAGAAAACATCAGACATGTTTGAATCAAAGTGTTGACCGGTGTGAACGACAACCTCGTCCACCCCGGGAAGCATGGAGATAACATGGCTTACCACACTTGCCTTGATGAACTGGGGGCGTGCGCCGATAACGGTAAGAACTTTCATAAAAATCAGCCTTTTAGCAAATCAGTATAGAATTGGCTTAGCTTTTTAGCCTCTACGCCCCAGTTGTATTTCTCAAGTACGGCCCGCTGGCCATGGCGCCCCATTCTTTCCGCCTCAACTGGGTTAGCCACAAGATAGTCGATGCAGTTTGAAATTTTCTGAGGATCCAAAGGATCTACACAGATTCCGCATTTACTAGAGTCAATGATATCTCTCCAAAGAGGAAAGTCAGATGCGATGACAGGCAGACCTACAGCCATGTACTCAAACATTTTCACTGGCAAAGAGTCCAAGTAATTCGGCGTCGGATGCAATGTCACGAGACCGGCCATCGAACTATCAAGCAGGTGTTTTACACCTTGGCGATCCAACCAACCGAGAAAATCGACCTTGCCCCAGCCTCGCTCATTCTTCACTGAAGACTCGAAGTTACCATCTGCAAAAACACCACCGATCACAAGCCGTATATCGGCTGAAGCCAGATCCACACCTTGAACTATTTCCCGGATACCGCGAATTTCTTCTAAGCCACCAATATAAACGACCTGAGGTAGCTTATCCAACCATTCAACCTGTCTAACCACCAACTCATCAACGATTGGATAATTATTAATATCAATAGAACGAGCGCCAAGGGAGCGGAACTTGTCGCGTATGTATGGCGTAGCTGCCAATACCGCATCCAACCTCCGACACGCCCACGCCTCATAAAATGCAAAAATCTTCGAAATGAAGACCCGCACATATTTATTCAAGTATGACTTCCCAAGTATTTGCTTGGGAACATCTTCGTGGGCGTCAAAAACCACAGTCTTCCCGCATGCCTTCAGCTTTAACCCGACAGGAATGAGTTCCGGATCATGAAGGTGATAGAGATCAGCGCCAAGGGCTACAGCTCGTCGGTAAAGGGCCTTGGTAGTTTTAAAGATTCTGTTAATCCGCCCACTCAGTTTTCCCACATCAACAAACGAGACACCTTCCTTAACTTCATCGCCTTTACCGTCAGCAACGACAAAATAAACCTCGTGCCCTTCCTTCGCGAGCGTTCGGCATTGCTTCTGGAAAATCCGTACATCGTACCTGGAATGAACTGATGACAGATGAACTATCTTGGCCACGTTACCTCCCCCACTCATGAATACACATTAATGCGACGCCCCAGCATCCGCTGGACGATCCCCTGTGCCTTTTTCATGAGGTTTTTACGTGAATCCCAATTATCAAAGTCTGTATAGTTATTAACTTTCGCCGACATCAGCTCTTCAAACTCTGCGGCGGTGATCCGCATTTTTTTGCAAAAATACTCGATATCAATCTGTAACTCAGCAGGATCATAAAGTGGCTCTGCCAACTTTTCGACGGCCTCCTCTCGACTCATTTGCCCCGAAAGCACCATGCTAGAGTAATGTAACCTGCGCTTATCATAACCAAACTTCGTTGGAAGATAGTAATTTTGAAATAGCTTGGTAAAAATTGACTCGCCATGCTTGTGAGCATATGAACGATAGCCAATGGCCTCCTGCAAATAGCGCTCCGCCTTCCGCTTGTCGTAATCCATGTAATTCAGTGGACGCACGGTGCGCATCCCTTTGAAAAATGGATACCAAATATAATACTCAACAAAACTGATAGTCTTGTAGTCCTGAAGCTTACGCTCACCATATTTCTTATGAATGGCCTTCAGATTAATTGCATCCATAGCACTTCCGTGCCAACTATCAGGAAATACCGATTCGGTTGCGAGATTACCACCACTGAGAATGTACTTGATGTCGTTTTTTACAGCAAAGTGATACATATTTGAAAAATACGCATGATCTTGCGGCACATCTTGATTGGCAACTGCTGCGCGCATATATGCCAACTGCAAGTCGCGCATCTCCTCCCAATTCATTACATGCGTATGCAAATCATAACCACAGTGCTTAATTACTTTCTCGATATTGCTAACCGCCAACTCACTATTCCAACCGGCGTCAACATGCACAACCAATGGCCGCAAGCCGAAATCTTTCACCTTGACAGCTAAATATGAGCTATCTACCCCACCACTGAGACCAATAATACAATCATATTCTTTTCCGGCACCCTCTTTTTTTATCTTTTCAATAATAGGCTGCAGGCGCCTTTCCCCATCATCTCCTGAAAAAAGCTGTTGCGACTGGAGATTGTCGAACTTATGGCAGTGATTGCATACTCCCGCGTCATCAAACACGATTTCAGCGTCAGACGTGTCCATGACACAGCGCGAACAGACCTTTACCACTCACCACCTCCTAAAACGTTTTCATCGGCCTGTATGACGGGGACTCCCTGCAACAGACGTAGCATGTATGACATCCAAAATAGCGTAGTGCCTGTGCAAAGCCACTAAACACCAAAATAAACTGCCTTCAAAACCTGAACATTCTTACCCAGCGCTCAACACGTTAATATCTGGATAACTGATCAATACGGCGCGGTGTTTGCCGTGAAACACAAATAGACTACCTGCGGCAACAGCCGAAACTCCGGTACGATCAAACAGATCAATCAAGTCCGCAGTGGAACCAGCACCGCCACAAGCGATGACTGGAACGTGTACTTGGGATACAACGCTTTCCACCAGCGATATATCGAAGCCTTTCTGCGTACCGTCGCGATCAACCGAGTTCAGGAAAATTTCTCCAACCCCAGCAGCCTCAAGTTCCTGGGCCCATTCGACCGGTTGGCGCTTGGTATCTTTGGTACCATTTTCCGAATAAACCGAATAGCCGCTCCAAAAACCTTTACGGCAATCCATGGACCCTACGACACTTTGCGACCCAAACTTGTCGGCAATTTGTCGAATAAGAGTAAGATCGTCCAGCGCAGCCGTATTGATAGCGATTTTTTCGATACCAAGAGAAAACACTTTCTCGGCATGCTCCAAGGACTTTATCCCACCACCATAACAGATGGGCATAAAGCACTCACCAGCCACTTCGGCGATCAGCTCGTAGTTAGGCTCACGACTTAGTCTCGATGCTTCGATGTCGAGCAGCACCAACTCATCGACTTCTTTTTCATTAAAGATTCGAATAGCGTTAATAGGGTCGCCTACATACTTGGGCTCTTTGAACTTCACAGTCTTGACCAGACCACGGTCTTTGAGCAACAAGCAGGGAATGACTCGCCTCCTGACCATTAGATCAACTCCACAAAGTTCTTGAATAGCTGCATGCCAAACTTATGGCTTTTTTCTGGATGAAACTGGAATCCGAAAATATTATCTTTGACTACCGCAGCAGTAAACTGCTGGTCATAGTTGGCGGTTAACAGGGTATTTTCTGCATGTCGGGGCAGCATGTAATAACTATGAACAAAATAGAAGCGACTTTCCTTATCGATTCCCGTCAAGATTGGATGTTGCAACTGAGGGTTGACTTCATTCCAGCCCATGTGCGGAACTTTGCGCCCATCTCGCTTCTCGAAGCGAACGATGTCCATGTCGATCCAGCCAAGACCAGGTTCGTTGCCCTCTTCCGAGCCATTGCCCAGCATCTGGCTGCCCAGGCAAACACCCATTACTGGCTTGTGCTTGTTCAAAACCTGCTCGTTCAACACCTCTATCAGGCCACTGCTTCGCAGTGTCTGCATGCCTGCATCGAAAGCGCCCACCCCTGGCAGAATGAGCTTGTCCGCCTGCTCGATATCCTCACGACTGTTCGATGCCTTGGCTTTGGCGCCCACCCGCTTCAGCATGTTCAACACCGAAGCAATGTTTCCTACGCCATAATCAACTACAACGATCACTTGGCATCTCCCTTGGTGCAGTAGAAGGACATCCAGAAATAAATGAAATACATGATTGCATAGCCAATGGAGTAGAGCCACAGCACCGAATCGACGGTGTCCGGAAGGGTGAAGCAGGCAACGGTCAAGCCGAGCAGCGTCAACTGCCACACCAGGTCCAGATTCTGCCGCTGCGCGATATAGATTGTGTAGCTGAGGGGGCTGACGACGAAGCGCATGTAGAACAGCGGTATCATCAATACGGCATAGCGCCCCGATTCGGCCCACTCGTCGCCAAATATGAAGCCGAACGCCCATTCGCCCACGAACCAGAATGCCACGAACGGGGGAAGCGCCAGTACGGCCAGCAGCTTGAAGGTCTTGATGAAAATGCTGCGACAGCTTCCTTTATCCCTATAGTCCCGGGCAGCCTGCTCCTTGAATACATCTAGCACCGAGGCAGCCAGCAAGGAGATGGGGGCGCCCATGATTTTCAAGGTCAAGGCAAACCAGCCTGCGCTTTCCCCGCCGAACTTTGCCGCCAACAGCACCACTGGGATCTGGCTGGCAATCGTATTGATCAAATCAGCAGGCAACGAAAACTTCGGGAAGTTTATGTACTTCACTGCGCTTTGCTTCACCATGCTCCATGACGCTGTGGCACTGGCACTGATCAGCGGTTTGCCAACCCAGATCGCCGCAAGAGCCGTAGCTACCATGACACCGAACAACTGCCCGTAAACAAGCCCCGCTACTCCGCCGACCAGATAAGCAGCCGAAACCTGAGCGATAGCAATGCAAGCAGCAAGACTGACTCGCGCCCCACCCAAACGATTAAACGATTGTTGATAGGTAAGGAGCGACAATACCAACTTGTTTGCGCCTAACCCCAATGAAACGGCTGTGAGCCCCAACCAATAGTCACTCACTACCGATGGAAGGGAGTCCAGCAGAGGCGCAACCAGGACGAGGCCACTAGCAACCAATACCGAGATAGAGACAGTGAGTAGCACTACAAGCTTGATTACGGCATGAAATTCATCTTTCTCCTTGGTGGAAAAGATTGCCAACTCATATCGCCCAGTCACCACTACCGCAAAAATGGTAGCGAACGAAAGCCAAGCACTGAATGCGCCCATCTCAGCAGGGGAATAAAGACGAACCAGCAGCAGAGTAACGCCTATGGTGATCAATTGAGCACCTAGGGTACCCACCAGCACTCGCGCCACACGGCTGATGAAAATAGCGCTCATCGCTTCACACCCTAAAATATCTAGAACGGGAGGATGACAAGCACACAGGATCGCAGAGCCTGCAAATCCCTGCGCTCACCAGACCTGCATTGGCAAACGCCAGTATCATCAGGTTTAAATACCGCCCGGCATCGACAGATTTGTTCGGCGCGTCCATATGCTCATGAAGAAAAAACACGCAATTGAGGCCCACCCACAAGATAAAGGTGCTGTAGGCGAACACCACAACCAACTTCGGTAAGGCTGATCCGTCGATCCGAGCAAATATAGGCATCCGTCAGCTCGTCAAAGCAGCGCAGATTGCATCAATGGAAGCCTTGTCCAAGTAAGGATGCATCGGCAAACTCATCACACGGGTGGCAACCTTGTCACCGACCGGCAACAACACTTGCTCGTCCGCTACAGCAGGTTGCTTGTTGAGCGGAATCGGGTAATGTACCGCAGTCGGTACGCCAGCAGCTTGCAGTCGCTTCTGAACTGCATCCCGATCGTCCACCTGCACGGTATATTGCGCATAGGCACTGATGTTACCAGCCGCTATGTAAGGCGTAGAGTCGACCCCAGCCTCCTTGAGCGCAACGTCATACCAACCCGCCACTTGCTGACGCAGACCAATCTCTTCTTCGAAAATCTCAAGTTTGGGCAGGAGAATGGCTGCTTGCAGGGTGTCCAGCCGGCTGTTTACCCCCACACGAATGTGGTGATAACGACGATCCTGGCCATGCCGTGCTATCTGACGAATCACGGTCGCTAGGGCCTCATCATTAGTAAAGATTGCGCCGCCATCCCCATAGCAGCCCAAAGGCTTGCTCGGGAAGAAGCTGGTACAGGCCACAGTTGTAAGGTTGCACGAGCGCTTGCCTTTGTAGGAGGCACCAAAACTCTGCGCTGCGTCCTCGATCACAGGAATGCCATGTTTGGCCGCAATTGCGTTGATCGCATCGTAATCGGCACATTGACCATACAGCGAAACCGGGATGATCGCCTTGGTGCGCGGAGTAATTGCCGCTTCGAGCAACTGGGGATCAAGATTGTAGGTGCGGGGGTCAATATCCACGTAGACCGGCTTCGCACCCAACAATGCGACAGTTTCGGCAGTGGCAATGTAGGTGAAGCCTGGGGTAATCACCTCGTCCCCTGGGCCGATACCCAGTGCCATCTGCACAATTTGCAGAGCATCAGTGCCATTGGCGCAAGTGATGCAATACTTGGCACCGACGAAAGCAGCCAGGCGTTCCTCCAACTCAGCCACTTCAGGGCCGAGGATGTACTGGCCATGGCTCAAAACACGCTGGATGCCGGCATCGATCTTGTCTTTGATGCGTGCCTGCTGGCTTTTCAGGTCAATGAATTCAATCATGCTCAAACATCCATCTTGTTCAGTTGTTTGCCGTTCAGGACGTAGCGCGCCCCGGTGTGCGAGCAGGTGGCTTCGCCTTGCTCGTTCAATTGCAGCTGCTCGCCAAACTCGCTCATCCACCCGATCTGCCGAGCAGGCACACCGACCATGAGCGCATAGGCAGGTACATCCTTGTTGATGACCGCGCCAGCGCCTACAAAAGCGTACTCGCCAATGGTTACGCCGCAGACGATCGTGCAGTTGGCCCCGAGCGTCGCGCCTTTCTTGACCAGAGTGTCACGATACTGGTCCTTTCGCTCGATCAGGGACCGTGGATTGTAGACGTTGGTGAAGACCATGCTAGGGCCACAGAAAACACCCTCTTCCAGCGTCACATTGTCGTAGACCGATACGTTGTTCTGTACCTTGCAGTGGTCACCGATAACGACCTTGTTGCCCACGAACACGTTCTGACCAAGCGAAACGCCAGCGCCGATCCGAGCGCCCCCACACACATGGACAAAGTGCCAGACTCGGGATTTCTCTCCGATCTGTGCTCCTTCGTCGACGATGGCACTTGGATGCTGATAGTAATTCATGGCTTCAGACTCACGTTGGACTGAGGTTGATCAAAAGCTCGCTGCAATTGCTGCGCCGCATAGTGGCCATAACGGCTAGCCCCCACTTCGTTGAGGTGGTGGCTGTCACGGTAGATCAGCAACCCTTGCTCGTAGGGCGCAGCAGCAAAGAAGCTACTGCTGGAAAAATCTAGAAACCGCACTCCTGGGGTGCGATCGGCAATTGCCTTGACTCGCTGGTTGGCCGCCTGCCATTCGCGATTGAACGTGAGTGGTGCCGACAACCCCAATTCGGTGAAGCGCCTTACTCTCTGGACATCCGTCTCGAACATCGGCACCTGGGCAAGCACGACAACATTTTTGTTGGCCCCGGCCGTTGCGCTCAGAAAGTCAGTCAGCGCCTTGGTGAATGCCTGGCTTTGCATCTGGTACTGCCACATACCAGCAACGACTACTCGGTCTACCTCCGGCAGCGCCTTCGCGACCGCAGCAATCTGGTCACGGCAAGGTTTCTGCGCCCAGGTGGGCAGGCGTTCGACATCAAAGCCGGGAATAGGTACACAGCTGCTAGCCGTGAGCACCCGGTATGAAACGCCCTGCTCATTGCCCACCTGATCGAAAAAGTGATTCAGTTGAGCAGCATGGCTATCGCCTATGACCAGGGCAGCGACATCAGCGTCTGCCTTGCCTCGCATGCAGCTACCTACCTGGGTACCGTGGCAAATCGTTTCTGGCGCCGCGTAGCGGGTCAACTCTACCGGTAGAGGGTCAACTAGCGATGCATTGATACGCACCGCACCCCACGCTACCAGCAAAACCACCATTGCAGCCATCGCCCACTTAGGAGTTTGGCGCACCAAGCCCGTTGCCTTCCTGGCTGGTGTTTCTATGAAACGGAAGGACAGCCAAGCCAATGCCACAGAAGCAATCGCAAAAAACAGCAACCAGGCGATCGTCAAGTCATACTGCCCGGTGTAATACCGAATAAACGCCAACACTGGCCAATGCCAGAGGTAAAGCGAGTAGGAAATACCACCAACCCAGACCATTGGCGCGGTAGCGAGCAATCTGCTCACAGGGCCGCGGCGAGCAGCAATGATCATCCCTGCCCCAACGCAAGGCACGATCGCCCAGAAGCCCGGAAACTGCTGCTTTTCAATTGCCAGTAGAGCCCACGCCAACAGAAGCGCACCGACTATGCCCAACGCACTGGCGAGTGTTTGAGGCAACTCTCGCTGCCGCATCAGTAACGCAACAACTGCGCCGACCATAAACTCTGGCGCGCGTGCCAGCAGCGAAAAATACATTTCGTCTCTCTGCCCGCCGAGGGTGCGGTAACCAACCCAGGCAAACGCCACAGTGGCCAGCAGCAGAAAAGCCGGGAGCCGCCAACGCGCGGGAATACAGATAACCATGATCGGGAAGAACAGGTAGAACTGCATTTCGATAGCAAGCGACCAGGTATGCAGAAGCGGTAACTCATCGGCCCGCGGCGCGAAATAACTGCCAAAGTGGGCAAAGTAATGGTTACTGGTAAACCATGCGGAAGATTTCAGGCTATCGAAAAAGAAGGCGAAATCGTCCGGCACGAAAAGTACAGCTGACAGCGCCGCGACTACACCCAGCATCGAGAAATATGCAGGAACAATGCGTTTGACCCGGCTTGCATAAAAGGCAGCAAGATCAACCTTGCCGCTGCGCTCGGTCAGCAATGCTGTGATGATGAAACCTGAAATAACAAAAAAAACATCGACGCCTACGTAACCGGCTTTCAACCAGCTGCCATTGGCGTGATAGAGCAACACCGCCAGTACCGCGACCGCGCGCAAGCCTTGAACATCCAGGCGGATGCTACGCTCAACGCGTTTTGCACCTGCATCGTTCGGCTTATTGAAATTATCGTTCGACACGCTGACTGGCGACCCTGCTAAAAATAAAAAGGGGTGGCGGCAAGCCACCCGTATTGCTATCTGCTTTTAACGCGAAAGCGCCAGAACGAACGGGTGCCCCTCGTTGTCCGCCGCCGCAACAACCGGGGCGCTACGAATGGTGTTCACGGTTTCAACACAGTGACGGGCATCCTCGATACCGTAACCACGGCCAGCAAGAATCTCTTCATAGCTGGTAGTGTGCAGATCGGTGAAGCCTTCGGAGAACTCCATTTCCTCACCATTGACGGTAATCGAACGGTAGGTTGGCTTCTTGCCCTTGACCGACTCTGGCAGGTCATTGGCATCGACCGACAGGAACCAGCGTACGCGTGCTTTCTCGTACTCTAGGTAACCGGCGGCCTTGTGCTCGGAGGTGAAGTGCACAACATTGCGCTGCAGCTTGCCGAAGATGAAGTGCAGCATGTCGTAGAAGTGCACGCCGATGTTGGTGGCTACACCAAACGACTTGCGTGGGTCACCCTTCCAGCTTTGCAGGTACCACTTGCCGCGCGAGGTGATGTAGGTCAGGTCGACTTCATACTTGTGCGGGTTGTTCTCGCGGGCAACCTTGTCCTTCAGGGCAAGGATTGCCTGGTGATGGCGCAGTTGCAGGATGTTGTACAGGCGCTTGCCGGTTTCCTGCTCGACCAGGGCCAGCTCGTCCAGTTGCTGTGGGGTCGGGACCAGCGGCTTTTCGCAAATTACATCACAGCCCAGGCGCAGGCCTGCGGCGATGTGCGGGTGGTGCAGGTAGTTGGGCGAGCAGATCGCAACGTAGTCCAGGGCAGTAGCCGGGTTGCGCTTCAAACCATGCGCGTGGTCGAGGAAGAACTCGAACTCGGTGAAGAACTCACTCTGCGGCGAGATGCTGTCGATGATACCTACCGAGTCATTGATATCGTACGCGGAGACCAGGCGGTTGCCGGTGTCCTTGATGGCGCGCATGTGGCGAGGGGCGATGTAGCCTGCAGCACCGATGAGAGCAAAGTTTTTCATGAGGCTTCCTTTGAAGACGAATGAATCCGCCTGCCCTTGAGGGCCAGGCGGATCAATTTGCTGGCGACGCCAATCAGGCCTTGATGATGTGGGCGGTCGGCGTGCGGTACTTGCCGCGGCTGTCGACAATCAGCTTGGCCTTGGCTTCGATCAGGGCATAGTCGAACTTGTCGTGATCGGTGGCCAGCACCACGGCGTCGAAGCTTGCCAGGTTCTCGGCGGTCAGCGGCTCGCTGCTCAGCTCGAAGTGGTGCTCGCGCATCTTCGGGAACACCGGTACGTGCGGGTCGCTGTAGGCAACCACGCCGCCCTTGGCTTCGATCAGCTCCATGATTTCGACGGATGGCGACTCGCGCATGTCGTCGACGTTCTTCTTGTAGGCGATCCCCAGAACCAGCACACGGCTGCCCTTGAGTGCCTTGCCGGCTTCGTTCAGGCCATCCATCAGCTTGCCCAGCACGTACTCAGGCATCGCCTGGTTGACTTCACCGGAAAGCTCGATGAAACGGGTGTGCAGGCCGTATTCGCGCGCCTTCCAGGTCAGGTAGAAGGGGTCGATCGGAATGCAGTGGCCGCCCAGGCCCGGGCCCGGGTAGTAAGGGGTGAAGCCGAAAGGCTTGGTCGCCGCAGCATCGACCACTTCAAAAATGTCGATACCCATGCGGTCAGCGACGATTTTCATTTCGTTGACCAGGCCGATGTTCACCGCACGGTGGATGTTCTCCAGCAACTTGGTCATTTCAGCAGCTTTGGTGGAGCTTACCGGTACGACCTGGTCGATGGCCTGCTCGTACAGGGCAATACCCACTTCCAGGCAATTTGGGGTGTGGCCACCAATGACCTTGGGAATGGTGCGAGTTTCGAAGTTCGGGTTGCCCGGGTCTTCACGCTCTGGCGAGTAGACCAGGTAGATGTTCTCACCAACTACCAGGCCGCCTTCCTGCACACGTGGCAGCAGTTCTTCTTCGGTGGTACCTGGATAGGTGGTGCTTTCCAGCGAAACCACCTGGCCTGCGCGCAGGTAAGGCTTGATGGCATCGGTGGTGTTGATCACGAAGCTCATGTCGGGCTCGCGATACTTGTTCAGCGGGGTGGGCACGCACAGGATCAGTGCATCGCACTCGCTGGCACGCTTGAAGTCGACGGTAGCCTCAAAGCCGGTTTCACGCGCCTTACTGATATTGGCAGCCGGGATGTGCTCGATGTAGCTCTGGCCGGCATTGAGTTTATCGACTTTCGATTGATCGATATCAATACCCAGCACATTAAAACCAATGGCGTTATAACGCAGCATCAGCGGCAACCCGACATAACCGAGGCCCACGATACCAATCAAGGCCTGCCGGCTTTTGAACTTCTCTACCACCGCATTCATATCTGTCATGCTTCCCAACTCACCTTGAATATACCTGCCCGTTTCCACGGCTGAACAACGGGTTATTGAACCTTCTTCGATTCATTCGTCAGTCGAGTGAATCCATTCGGCGACAGCGTGCATTACACATACTGTCGAGCAAAAAACGCCCACTTACGTTCGCCCGGGGAGCGGCCCGGTGGCTGCCATCAATGAGATGCGCCACAATCATATGCGGTTAGGCTTCGGCAATCCATCGGAGTTTTCCTGAGGCCTGCAACCGTCAAAATGCCATTAAAACAACATCATTCAATTGGGGCTCAAGCTTGCGCATCACTCAGCCTGGCATGGCCCTGCCCGGCCAATTCATCAGGTATGATGCGCTGTGCCGAACCCTCGATTTCCAGAACTCGCTGCTGCCTCGCACGGTCCTTGAAAGCACCTCGCAGCAGAGCAGCGACTGTTCCGAGCAACAGGCCGCCGATAAATGCAATCAGCACGATGAGTACCTTACGCGGCTTCAAAGGCTTGTTGGAGAGCACCGCACGCTGATCAATATTCACCAGGTGCAGCCCCTCCAGCTGGGTATCGATGGCTTGCAAGCGCGCACGTTCCACGCGAAGCGCTTCAACCCCTTCCAAAAACGCCGCTTCGCTCGCCCGGGCCTTGATTGCCTGGACTTTGCGGTTGGTCGAAAGCAGAATGAGCTCTTTGCGGATCTGGCCGATTCTTGGCTCGACAAAGTCATCTGAAGTGCGCTTGCGCAATGCAGCGCGCTCAGCTTCGAGCACTTCGGTGCCCATGAAGTACAGCGGCACCGGCCTACCGTTTACTTCGGTACGAATGATATTGCCATTTGCCGCGCTTTCGTCAGCCATCAACGAAGGTGTCGAAGGTTTTTTCAAACCGAGGCTTCGCGCAACACTGATAGCCTCATCAAGCTCGGCCAAGCGCGCCTCGCGCTGCAATTTCAACTGAACGCGCAAAGCCTTGAGTTCATCATTGAGCTGCGCACGCTTGATAGCATCTGCCTCTTCAAGGCGGGCGATATGGCTTTCATTCCCGGCCTGATATTCCGACACTGCAGAGTTCAGCTTCTTGTCCACCTCTGCCAAGCGGTTGGCCAAAATAATCTGCATATCCTTGGACAACTGGCTACGCTCTCGCTCAATGGCAAAATCGACGAAATCGTTGAGAATGTCCGCTCCATTTACGCCTTTTTCATAGCGCATCTTCAATCCGATAAAGTCACTCAACGAATCGTTCTTTTTCGGGTCTGCCAAGACTACGCTGAGCGCATCGCGGTTGAAGTCTTCAAATGCCTGCTCGACACTTTGCCCTTCATCCTGAAAAGCATCGATCAGGTCTGGTCGGGAACGAAAGAAGTCCAAACGAGCGGTATAAGAATCCAGCGTTGCACCAACTCTCTTGAGCGCTTCCGCTGGCGGCAATGAATAGATTTTTGACCGATTCAAGGCGTCCAACTGGTTCAGGGCGACCGGCCTTAAACTCGTGGACGCCTCATATACAGGCGTGATGTTGTAGGCGACTGCAGCGCCGACAAGCGCGCAGACGCCCCCAACGGCAGCAATTAGCAAGCGCCTACGCCAGATTGTGCGTAGAACGTTGAAAAGATCGATTTCGCCTGAGGCGACCATGGAGGGAGGACGCACAACGCTATTCACAATACTTCCCTGTCTATAAGGGGGTTAACCAAGACAGGCAGGGCAGATCAGCGTGTCGTGCTCGCTCTTCCAGCTTTCCATGTCATCGGCGACGAAAGGCTATTGTTACACCTTCCGCAAGCGACAACAACGCTTAGCGATACTCTGCGGTCAGGGAAGTTCCCCTCCGTTCGTCGCTTTGCGCCTGTACCATATGTCGCGCCCCAGCGCTACCAGCACACCAAGCCCTACCCCTACCAAAGCCGATAGCAACACGATGACAGCTTTTCGCGGCTTGATAGGCTTGTCAGGCTGGGAAACGGCACCATCCTGCTGGTACATCGCAACAAGAGAAGGATCGACCTTCAACGTGCGCAAGAAACTGAGCTTTTCCTCTTTTTCACGCAAATTCCGGATGAACGGGTCATCCGATGAGCGCGCTTCCAGGTTGGCGATTTCTGCCTCCAGCGCCTTGGTACCGCGCATGTAGGTGAGAGCCCCGCTCATACCGGCAGAAACTTCCTTGGACAGCGTCTCGGAAATGATCGGTGGCTTTTCCAGGCCAATCGACCGCGCTACGCGCAACGCCTCCTTGAGCTGGGCAATCTGGTCCACGCGCTGATTGCTGGCAGTGGCGCGCGCGGCCTTGATTTGCTGATCAAGGTTATCAGCCATGATCGATATGTCACTGCGGGTACCGCTCAACAACTCGTTCTTTGCTCGTTCCGCAGCCAACTCGGCGTAATTCGACACCCAGGTCGCCGCAAGGCGCGGGTCTTCAAGGTTCGCCGTCAGCACATAACGATCAGGCATGTCTTTGCTAGCCACGGCCACTTTCAGCATACCGTTGAACTGAGCATACAGAGCATCGCGAGAACCGCCCCGCTCTTCTTCGGTCAGCATGGGCAGGAAGGCGCTGCGAAAGAATTTGTCTCGTACTGCTTCAGACTGAAGGGACTTGAGGTAGATGCTGTACACATCCTTGGCACTCAGTGGCGCCAGGCCCGTTCCCTCACCACGACCGTAGTTCAGCTGGGCAATCTCGCTCTGGGAAGGAGGCTGTATATACAGCTTCGCCTCATACACCGGCGAAACCAGCATCACATAAGCCAACCCCAAAGCAATCACCGGTACTGCAACCAGCCCTACCCAGATTTTTTGGCGCCAAACACCCTGTACAAGCTCAATCAGGTCAATCTCGTCGCTACCACTCGGGCGCTCGCGTTCATTGCGCATTTAGTCTTTTTTTCCTTGGGTCTGTCTGATTGCATCATCTCGGGGCACGCTTCCGACCTAAGCGACTCAACACCCCTCGATTCAAGCGTAGCGGCTATTTGCCACTCTTTCCGCCACGCTTCTAACATTACTTCCAAGCAGTAGTAGAAAGACCCGCCTCGCAAAAGTTCCGCACTTTCTGACAGACATCAACCTTCCCGCCAGAAGGTCATTTCGCAACTGTGACGCATACCTCATGGCCCGGCTGTGCAAGCCTTTCGCGCAGGGCAGCCGCAAGCGCCTGCTTCGCCCTTTGCTCACCATGCACCAACACTATCCGCCGAGCATTACAGCCGTGCGCGAACGCCACCAACTGCGCCTGATCCGCATGCCCGGAGTAACCACCCAAGGTCATCACCTTCGCCCGGATCTCATGCATCTGCCCATCCAAATCAATCTGCACAAACCCTTCCGCCCCTTCACTCGCCTGTATCACCGCGCCCGGCGTGCCCTTTGCCTGATACCCGACAAACATCACCTCATGTCGCGGATCACCCAGCATGGCCTTGAGGTAATTGACGATGCGCCCACCCGAGCACATGCCATTGCCGGCAATCACGATCGCCGGGCGGCCAGTGCTCTTGAGGTAATTGACTACCTGCTGGTGGCGGGCGTGGGTGTCCACGCTTATAAGCTGGCTGAAACCGAGCGGGTCGCGCCCTTCGGCTAGGCGCAACCGGGCTTCGGCATTCCAGTAGTCGTGCAGATCCCGGTATACACCGGTAATGCGCTGGGCCAAGGGTGAGTCGAGGATGATGGGCAACTGCGCCCAGTCGAGGGGGTCGCCGTCGGGGGCCGGGCCGGCTTTGCTCAGCAAGGCCTTGCGATGAAGAATGCTTTCGAGTTCGTACAGCAATTCCTGGGTGCGGCCGAGGCTGAAGGCCGGAATCAGCAGCGTGCCCTGGTCAGCCAGGGCGCGGTCGATGGCCGCTTCCAGCCGCTGCTCACGGTCGCCCGCAGGCGGGTGCAGGCGGTCGCCGTAGGTGCTTTCCAGTACCAGCACATCGGCCCGTTCCGGGGGTTGCAGGGGGCGCAGCAAGGGGTTGCCACAAGCACCCAGGTCACCGGAGAACACGTAGCGTGTGTTGGTTTGTTCATGCTGCATGTCGCATTCGACATAGGCCGAACCGAGCAGATGACCGGCGCGCTGCAGACGGATGCGGCAAGTGACGCCAGGGCGCTCGACCAAGGTATGCCACTGCTCGAAAGGCAGGGGCACGATCAGGTCGCGGATGTAATCGAGGTACCTCGCCACGTGGGCGGGTTCGCTGCTGATGCTTAGTTTGTAAGCGTCTTCCAGCACCAATGGCAGCAGCTGGGCTGACGGCTCGCTGCACAAGATGGGGCCACGGTAGCCAGCAGCCAGCAGCGCCGGGATGCGGCCAACATGGTCTAGATGCACATGGGTGATGACCAAGGCCTGGATGCCCTGGACGTTGAAGCCGAGCGGCGCCGATGCTGCGCCTGGCGCGGCATCGCTGCACTGCTCCAGGCCGCAGTCGATCAGCAGGCTGGTGGACGGATCGAGGTGCAGTTGATGGCAGGAGCCAGTGACGCCGCGGGTGCCACCGTGATGGGAAAGGACGGGATATTCCATGCTGCGCACACTCGCCTGGGCCGAAAATGAAGTGCGCTATTACTCCATGACGGCCGGTGCTGGCATAGGTGAGACTTTCCTAAACCGATGTAGGAAATGCCCTTAGTTACCGCTCAATGCTGCCTGTCGGGCAGAAGCCTTGATCTTGCGCTTGCTGCGCTGCACGCCGTAGGCACCGAGCAGCGGGCCGACTGCGAGGCCAATGACCAGGGCGGCCAGGACCACCACAGCGACCGGCATTGCCGGTGCAGCCCAACCGAACAGGACCAACGAGACGGTTTGCTGGTTCTCCAGCACGAAGAACAGCACCACAGCCGCCAACAGCAGCACGAACACCGCCGCCAGGGCGCGCTTGAGGTTACGCATCAGATTGCTCCTTGTGGAATCAGGTGTGTGCCTCATCATGCTCTTCTTCATTGACCCGGTCGCGCAGTTCTTTGCCGGGTTTGAAGTGCGGCACGAACTTGCCTTCGAGGCTGACCGACTGGCCGGTCTTCGGGTTACGGCCCACGCGCGGGGCGCGATAGTGCAGCGAGAAGCTGCCAAAACCACGAATCTCGATGCGATCGCCGGTGGCAAGGCATTGTGACATCTGTTCAAGCATGGTCTTGATGGCCAACTCCACGTCCTTGGACGAGAGCAGCCCCTGATGGGTGACAATACGTTCGATCAGCTCCGACTTCGTCATATTTTTCCCTTCGTTATCAAGCAGCTAGATCATTGCTTAACCAGTTTGTAGCACGCTGGGAGGGATTTGAACAGGGTGGTTCTTGACTTAATAAAAAAATTCAAGATTGATGTTTTACAGGAATGGTCTAGCTGGCGGGGGTTGGCAGGGCTGGCCCCATCGCTGGCAAGCCAGCTCCCAGGCATCGCACCAGCCTTTAGAAATTGAGCAAGACAGTTGCTCCCACCTCGACCACGCCGGCCTCAAGCCATGTGCAAATATCTGTAGGAGCGGCCTTGTGTCGCGATGGGGCGCGAAGCGACCCCAGGTTTTCAGCTTCGCAGCAAAGATTGCCGGGGCCGCTGCGCGGCCCATCGCGACACAAGGCCGCTCCTACAAGGGCCAGTGCTGGCTTGTAGAGATACACAAGACAGTTGCTCCCATAGGGGGCGTGCAGGCTTTTGCAAATCTGGCCTGGGTCGCTGCCCCTGCAGAGATGCTGCCTGCTTCCAAGCCAGGTACCGACCTGTTGGGGAGCAGGCTTTTCGCGACACAAGACCGTTTACAAGAGGACTGTGCAAATACTGGCGGCCGGCACAGCCCCTGTGGGAGCGGG
>NZ_JAFGYI010000205.1:0-506 GCF_017490905.1 Pseudomonas sp. 32_A
GTATTAATGGTGAAGGGATCGGATATTATAAAAAGAAAATTATTTTTATTCCCGGTGCTCTTCCAGGTGAAGTTGTTGTTGCAAAGATCATTGATAGACACCCACATTATTTAGAGGGCGAATTAGTTCGAATTAAAGAAAAGTCTCCAGATAGAGTGGCTTTCCCGAAGGGCGTAGATCCGGCCGTTGGCGGCTTAGAATTAGCTCATCTTTCTTATCCAAAACAACTTGAGTTTAAGCAACACCTAATTCTAGAATCTCTTAGAAAATATCATCCAAGAGACTACATTAAGTATAAAGTCAAAAAGACTATTTCAGCTCCAAATGCTTGGCACTATCGCAATAAAGCTCAATACCAAATTGAATTCAATAAAGGAAAGAGTAAACTTGGCCTGTACGCTCCTAACTCACGTCGTTTAATTGATCTTCCTGAAATGCCAACTCAAACAAAAGAAACACAAAAAACAGAGCGTGAAATTAAAAAGTTAATCGATAAACTTCATATT
>NZ_JAFGYI010000206.1:0-506 GCF_017490905.1 Pseudomonas sp. 32_A
TCGAAGTACTTGGTATAAGCGTAGGTTCGGTATGCTGAATTCTGGCACTGGCTTGCTTCACGAACCAACGCCCATCTCCCCCTGGCTTTCTGGACTGTTGTCCACGTTGCTTCAGTGGCCCGGGGTCGAGTTCAGGGCGAACGACGCCGCTGCAGCGGGTGACGCTAACACCCCGGACGAACTGCTGGCCCTAATCGAGAAACGAGCGGCAGAACAGCGCGCATTGTACGGTTCGCGCAGCCGCACGCCAATGTACGTCATACCGGCATCAGGGGATGATGCACCATTGAATGAAAGACCATTGCGCGTTGCGATTGTGCAACCGCTTCGACCAAGGCGTGACGATTTCGATGCAAAGGACCCTACGCATTGGACAAAGGGAATGCTTGCCGAGCATCGAAGGCACCTTGCTGCCGTATGCCGACTCGCTGAACAGCAGCTACGAACGTGGGCGTCGGCCCACAGCAAAGTCGACACGGACAAGGGGCCGCTGGTCGACATAGTGT
>NZ_JAFGYI010000207.1:0-505 GCF_017490905.1 Pseudomonas sp. 32_A
GAAATACGGGGTCAAAATTACCGGGGCTACGGTCTTTATGGTTGACGCCGGAGTTGACACCGGCCGAATCCTCGCCCAACGGGCTGTGCCCGTCCTCACCGACGACACCGTCGAGTCCCTTCACGAACGCATCAAGGTGGAGGAACGCGAGATGCTTGTCACGGTTGTCACAGAACTTGCCGGGGCGCGTCCCGGCATGGAAGAACTCGGCACCGAATCGTCTCGAAAGGATTCCCAGTGAGCGAACGTCAACCCATCCGTCGGGCCCTCGTCTCCGTCTACGACAAGTCTGGTCTTGACCAGTTGGCCAAGGCCCTTATTAACGCGCAGGTCGAGGTGGTCTCGACGGGGTCAACCGCTAAAGAGCTGGCCTCTCATGGGGTGACGGTGACTGAGGTTAGTGAGATTACGGGGTTCCCGGAGTGCTTCGACGGACGTGTCAAGACTCTGCACCCGAAGGTGCACGCCGGGATCCTCGCTGACCGCCGCTTGACGACCCATCGTG
>NZ_JAFGYI010000208.1:0-505 GCF_017490905.1 Pseudomonas sp. 32_A
GTACGCGACCGATAGCGGCAACGAGGCGGTCGTGCACGAATCTCAGACACTCGTGCAGCCTTCGAGCTTGCCGTATCGCTCGCCGCGCGCGACGCCGCGGCCGCGCACGAACGGCCCGCAGACGGCGACCGTCGTCGGCCCGAAGGGCGAGGAAATCTGGACGGACCAGTACGGGCGCGTGAAGCTGCAATTTCGCTGGGACCGCTACGGGCAGAGCGACCAGAACTCGTCGTGCTGGGTGCGCGTGTCGAGCCCGTGGGCGGGCGGCGGCTTCGGCGGCGTGCAGATCCCGCGCATCGGCGATGAGGTGGTGGTCGATTTCCTGAACGGCGACCCCGATCAGCCGATCGTGACGGGGCGCGTGTACAACGGCGAGAAGATGCCGCCATGGGGGCTGCCCGGCAGCGCGACACAAAGCGGGCTGCTGTCGCGCTCGTCGCCGGGCGGCACGGCCGAGCATTCGAACGCGTTTCGCTTCGAGGACAAGAAGGGCGCGGAGCAGCTG
>NZ_JAFGYI010000209.1:0-504 GCF_017490905.1 Pseudomonas sp. 32_A
TAACAACTCCGGCTATAACAATAGCGGGAGCAGTTATCCGCCAGCGGGTTATGGCACGAACGGCGCCTATGCCGGGGGAGGGGTTTCGCCCCCTGTCTCGGCACAGGGCGAGCTGTTCCAGCAACTGCAGAAAATGCAGGAGCAGATTGCACGGCAGCAAGGTGTGATCGAAGTTCTGCAAAATGATGTAGCGCGCATGAAGCAAGAAAGCCTGGAGCGATACCAGGATCTTGATCGGCGCATAGGAAGCGGTGTTGCACCTGCCGCGACTCCTGAGAATTCTTCTGCCGGTGGCGATAGCAATGCCGCCGGTGCCGCCGGCGCTGCTGCCCAGGCACCAGCTGCCAGCAGCGAACCCGGTGATCCGGCCAAGGAAAAGCTCTATTACGATGCTGCCTTCGACCTGATCAAAGCCAAGGATTTCGACAAGGCGAGCCAAGCTTTCTCGGCATTCCTGCGCAAGTACCCCAACAGTCAGTACGCCGGCAATGCCCAGTACTGGCT
>NZ_JAFGYI010000027.1:0-83495 GCF_017490905.1 Pseudomonas sp. 32_A
CTTGGCGCAAGATTCAAGATCGGTGGGGCGGCAGCAGCGCCAACGGGGAGATATCGCCAGTCCAACAAAGCGGGCAACCATGGCCTGACAGGTTTGGTACGTTGCAACAAATGTGGGAGCGGGCTTGCCCCGCGAAGCGCCGCGCGGGCGGCGCTCGGTCTCATAGGCGCTGCAAACCTGTCGGCATACGTATCCTGCCTTCAGTTTTTATGCATGTGCTGCTTGCCATCGCGATGAGTATGCGCCTTTGAATGCCCCTCATCATGCTGGCCTGCGCCCGAGGCCCGCTCACCCTGGTGACCAGGCATGTTGTCGCCATGCTGGCCTTCATGGTCATGCATTTCACTTTCGCCACCACCATGCTGGTGGCCGCCACTGGCCGCGACCATCGTTTGGTACTGCTGGGCGTTCAACTGGGGTAGCTGATCCAGGAAAGCGACGATGCCCCAGATGTACTCATCGCCCATGCTCTTGCCCCAGGCCGGCATGCCAGAGGCCTTGATGCCGTGCTTGATGATCCAGAACGCCGCAGCGGGGTCGTCACCGATCCCGCTTTTGGTCAGGTTGGGGGGCGATGGATACAGCGCCTGGCTGAGCTCGGTCTTCTCGACGCCTGGGGCAAGGTGGCAACCGATGCACATGGCGTTGTAGTTACCGGCGCCGGTACGAATCAGCGCTTCATCCTTCAGGTCTGGTACCTCGATGTCCCTGGCCCGCACGGCGATCGAGCGGTCCCGTGCCATGGCCAGAAAGGCATGCACGGCGGGGAAATGGGGATCATCGGCGCCGACGTTGACCAAGCCGGAGTATGCAGCGCCAAGCACGGCCACGCTGGCCACTGCGCCTGCTGCAACAAGCGTTGTTATTGTTCTTTTCATGTCTGGTTCTCAAAACCACATGCGGATACCGGCAACGAAACGCGCTTCATCCACATCACCACCCTCGTCGCGGATGAAATCGGCGGTTTTGCCGTAGGAGCGGTTCCAGGTGATGCCGATGTAGGGGGCGAACTGGCGGACAATTTCGTAGCGCAGGCGCAGCCCGACTTCGGTATTGGCAAGGCCCGAGCCCACACCGCGCTCCGGGTCGTTCTTGCCATAGAAATTGGCTTCAGCGGTCGGCTGCAGGATCAGGCGGTTGGTCAGCAGAATGTCGTAGTCGCCTTCCAGGCGGGCGGCAGTCTGGCCGTTTTCGCCAATGAACGCGGTAGCCTCGGCTTCGAAGTCGTAAAGCGCCATGCCCTGGATACCGAACGCCGCCCAGGTCTGTGGGGATTCAGGCTTGAGGTCCTGGCGCACCCCGGCAACCACATCCCACCACGGGCTGATCGAGCGGCCGTACAGCAACTGCAATTCGGCATCCTCGGTGACACCGTTGGTACGTTCGCCTTCGGAGCGGATCCACAGCCGGTTGATATCGCCGCCTATCCAGCCAGAGGCATCCCAGGCCAGCGTGCTGCCTTCATCGGCATCCTGGTACTCGAGCTGATCCAGCAGAAAGAAGCTGTTGATCGCGCTGTCATGCACATGATGCCCGCCCAGCGGGGGGAAGGCCGCCTGGCGGTCGGCATCGGTCAGCACCGGGATCGGGGTACGGCTGGTCGTCGGCGTATCCGCCGAGCCGTGGTTCATTGTCGAGTGATCCATAGCGCCATGGTCCATAGCTCCATGATCCATAGCTCCATGATCCATGGCGCCATGTTCCATGCCCTGCATGCTGCCATGATTCATCTTGCCGTGGTCCATCATCGAATGGTCCATTTCTTCAGCAGCGAAGCTGGGCGTGGCACCCAGCGCGCTGAGCGACACGGTCAATGCCAGCAGCGATGGTCGTGCCAGGCTATTGAGCATCTTTCCCTGCCTTAGCTTTGTCGCGGCCATGCGATTCCATCATCTTGTCGTGGTCCATGCCTTGCATCGAGCCATGGTCCATACCCTTCATGGCGCCATGGTCCATACCTTTCATCGAGCCGTGATCCATCCCTTTCATGGCGCCGTGATCCATGCCCTTCATCGCACCATGGTCCATGCCTTGGGTGCTCTTGGCTTTTGCGGCATCGGCAGGCTGCTGATTGTTGTCGCCGGACCACGACGACGGGGCATAAACGGTGAACAGGCCCGCCATTACTGCAGAAAGGAAAAACGCGCTTCGTTTCATTGGTTTGTTCATCTCGGATCTCCAGTTCATTCGTCCACACGAACTTCGCGGAACATGCCCATTTCCATGTGGAACAGCAGGTGACAGTGATAGGCCCAACGCCCCAAGGCGTCTGCCGTGACGCGATAGCTTCGTTTCGAGCCAGGCGGCATGTCGATTGTGTGTTTGCGCACCATGAAGTTGCCGTTCTCATCCTCCAGGTCGCTCCACATGCCATGTAGGTGGATGGGGTGAGTCATCATGGTGTCGTTGACCAGGGTGATGCGCAGGCGCTCGCCATACTTGAGGCGCAGAGGCTCGGCATCGGAAAACTTGATGCCGTCAAACGACCAGGCGAACTTTTCCATGTGACCGGTGAGGTGCAGTTCGATTGTGCGACCTGGCGCGCGGCCGTCCGGGTCCGGGAAGGTGCTGCGCAGGTCTGCATAGGTCAGTACACGGCGGCCGTTGTCGCGCAGGCCGATGCCCGGATCGCCCAGTTTTGGCGTCGGGGTCATCGTCTGCATGTCGACCAGGGGGTTGTCCGTCTCGGAGGCTGGGTGGCTCTGCATGGGCGCGCTGGTGCCAGCCATGTCGCCATGGTCCATGCCGGCCATGTCACCGTGATCCATGCCAGCCATGCTGCCGTGGTCCATGCCGCTCATGCCGCCATGGTCCATGCCCATATCGCTCATGGAAATGGTCGGCCGTGGGTCAACAGCTGGAACAGGGGCTTGCAAGCCTTCGCGAACGGCCAGGGTGCCCCTGGAATACCCGGTACGGTCCATGGATTGAGCGAAGATGGTGTAAGCCTGCTCGCTTTCGGGCTCGACGATGACATCGTAGGTTTCGGCGACGGCGATGCGGAACTCGTCGACCGCAACGGGTTTGACATGCTGCCCGTCCGCTGCGACAACGGTCATCTTCAGGCCGGGAATTCGCACATCGAAATACGTCATTGCCGAGCCGTTGATGAAGCGCAGACGAATTTTCTCGCCCGGCTTGAACACCCCCGTCCAGTTACCGTCCGGGGCCTGGCCGTTCATCAGGTAGGTGTAGGTGTAGCCGCTCACATCGGCGAGATCGGTGGGGCTCATTTTCATCTCGGCCCACATCTTGCGGTCGGCTACCGCGGCGGACCAGCCCATCTCGCTCACATCGTTGACGAAATCACCCACCGTGCGCTTGTGGTAGTTGTAGTAGTCGGACTGCTTCTTGAGCTTGGACAGCACCCGTGCAGGGTCTTCATCCGTCCAGTCGCTGAGCATGACCACGTAATCGCGGTCATAGGTGAACGGCTCAGGCTCTTTCGCATCGATGACCAGAGCACCATACACCCCGACCTGCTCCTGGAAACCGGAGTGGCTGTGGTACCAGTAGGTGCCATTCTGCTGGACCTTGAACTTGTACTCGTACATGCCGTCGGGCGCGATGCCATGGAAGCTCAGGCCCGGCACGCCGTCCATGTTCGCCGGCAGGATGATGCCGTGCCAGTGGATGGAGGTGTCCTGCTGCAAGCGGTTGCGCACACGCAGCGTGACGGTGTCGCCTTCGCGCCAGCGCAGGATGGGCCCGGGAATGGAGCCATTGATTGCCATTGCTGTGCGCGCAGCGCCGGTAATGTTGACCGGCAGCTCACCGATGTAGAGGTCGAAGTCGGTGCCGCTCAGCACGTTCGGTTGGCCGGGGCTGGTCACGGCCCAGACCGGTGCGCGCCACATGCCCAGCCCGCCAAGCAGTCCGGTAGCGGCCAGGCCTTTGACGAAGGAGCGTCTGGTGGTTTTGCTTTGCATGCCGTTGCGTCCAGTCAGTCGAAAAGTTGCTGTTGTTCGGGCGGTTGAATGCCAGCTCGGGGGGCGAGAAGCCCCACCATCTTCCTTAACGCTAGCGGGTCTGCGCTGTCAGCTGGCTGAGGTTCAGATTACTTTTCTGTCAGCTTGCGGTGGGTCGAGTTCAGCAAGCACGCCGCGCACCCTGTGGGAGCGGGTTCACCCGCGAAGAATGCGATGCGGTGTATGGCACCGGCTTTGCCGGTGTTCGCGGCGGTTCGACGCTTCGATAAACCCGCTCCCACAGTGCCCTGCGAAATCTTTGGGTTATGTATTCTGTGGGAGCGGGCGTGCCCGCGAAGGGCTGCAAAGCAGCCCCATCAAGGGGCTATTTGGCCTGGCCGCTACTCGATGCGCAGCGCCGCCACCGGATGCAAGCGGGCCGCCCGCACGGCCGGGGCCAGGCCGGCGAGAATGCCGAGCACCGCCGCCAGCAGGAGTGCCAGCAGCAGAAACAGCGGTTGCAGCGCCAGGGGCAGGCTCGGCATGGCCAGGTGCAGTAGCCCCAGCAGCAGGCCCATTAACAGCAGGCCGAGCAAGCCACCAGCCAGGGACAGCAGCGTCGCTTCAGCCAGAAACAACCCAAGTACCTGCCGCGGGCTGGCGCCAATCGCCCGCAACAGGCCGATTTCTGCCGTGCGCTCGCCCACAGTGGTTGTCATGATGGTGAGAATGCCGACGGCGCCGACCAGCAGCGAAATGCCCCCCAAGGCACCAATGGCCAGGCTCAGGGTGCCGAGAACGCGGTTGAAGCTGCGCAGCATGTCGTCCTGGGTGGTCAGGCTGAAGTCCTCAACGCCGTGTCGTTCGCCGAGCACTTCGCGAATCTGCCGGCTCAACGCCCGTGAAGTGGTACCTGCGCCAAACACCACATGGGCTTTGACCACACCGGTGCGGTTGAACAGGCTTTGCGCCCAGTCAACCGGGATGTAGGCGACATCGTCGAGGTTGAAGCCGAGCAACTGGCCTTTCTCCGCCATCACGCCGATCACCCGGAAACGCACGCCGCCGACACGGATCAGCTCACCCAGCGGGTTGCGCGCCCCGAACAGCTCGGTACGCAGCTGATGGCCGAGCACCACATAGGGCGGCGAACGGCCGTCACGCGCCGGGGGCAGGAACTCGCCCAGGCTCAGTTGCATGCGCCAGGCCTGCGCCATCTGATGGCCGCCACCGAGAATGTCGCTGCGCCGGCTCAGTTGACCGAACTGGATATTCCCGCTGCCCTGAATGATCGGCACCGCCGCCTCGACATGCGGCAAGCGCCGCAGGGCGTCGGTGTCACTGATGGTCAGTGGCCGCACGCTGCCAAGCAGGCCGCCGAGGCCGCTGGTCTGGGTCTTGCCCGGGCGCACGGTGATGATCCGCGTGCCAAACTGCGAGAAGTTCTCCAGCACATAGCCGCGCACGCCTTCGCCTATGGCCGTGAGCAGCGCCACGGCGGCTATGCCGATCGCTACCCCGAGCAGGGTCAGCAGGCTGCGCAGCGGGCGGCAGGTCAGCGCCGAGCTGGTCAGCCGCAAACCATCTTGCCAGCGCATCAGTGCGCCCCCGGTGGGCGTAGCGCTGCCACCGGCTCCAGTGCCGAGGCCCGAGCGGCCGGCAGCCAGGCGAACAGCAGCGCCGTGCCGAGTGCCAGCAGCACGGCACCCGCCCGCGCCCACCAGGGGGCATAGAGCGGCAGATCGAACGCCAGGCGCCCCAGCCAGAGCAAGGTTTCGGCCAGCAGCAGCCCTGCCAGCGCCCCTGTCAGGGCCAGCAGCGCTGCCTCGCCAAGGAACAGCAGGCGCAGTTGCGCCGCCGTCACGCCTATGGCTTTGAGCAGGCCGATCTCGGCGCTGCGCTGGCTCACTGCAATCCAGGTCACGTTCATGATCAGGATGCCAGCCACCAGCAGGCTGATCGCGGCGATGCCGGCTACCGCCAGGGTCAGCACCGCGAGTATCTGGTCGAAGGCGCTGAGCAGGCTGTCCTGGCTGACCAGGGTAATGTCCTCCTCACCCTCGTGGCGCTCCTTGAGCGCGGCGAGTATCAGCCGCTTGCTACGGTCGAGAAAGCTCGGACCATGCACTTCGACAAACACCCGCGACAACCCCTCGCTATTGAACAAGGCCTGGGCACTGGCCACCGGGATGATCACCATTTCGGCGAAATCCATCCCCAGCGATTCGCCCCGCTCACCGAGAATGCCAACCACCCGGAAGCGCCGGTCACCGGCGCGCAACCATTCACCCAAGGCCGGGCGAGCCCCGAACAGTTCGCGTCGGAGTTTGCCGCCGATCACACAGACGGCTTCGGCCTGCCCCGGGTCCAGCGTCGGCAGGGGTTGGCCCTGGACGACCGTCAATTGACGAATGGCGAAGAAGTCCCGGGTGGTGCCCAGAGCCAGTACCTCACGGTTGCGGTTGCCGACTATCACCTCCAGCTGCCCGGCCTGCTGCGGCGCGACCCGGCGTATGCCCGGCAACCGGGTGATGGCCTGGACATCCTGCAAGGTCAACTCGTGCGGCGTCAGCCCGGTGAGCGGCGGCATTCGCCCCGTGGTTTCCTTGCGCCCCGGGAAAACAATGAGTATGTCGCGCCCGAGCAGCGAGAACTCGTTCAGGACGAAGGCCCGTGCCCCCGCGCCGAGACCGGTGAGAAGGTTGACCGCGACCACCCCGATAGCGATGGCCAGCAGTAGCATCAGGCTGCGCGAGCGATGCCCACGCAAGGCGCCGAGCCAGAAGCCCAGGGCATCGGCAGCGCGCATCAGGCCAGCGCCCGCTGCGGCGCAATACTGTGGATGCGCCCGTCACGCATGTGTAGCTGGCGCTGTGCGCGGGCGCCCAGGCTGGCGTCGTGGGTCACCACTATAAGGGTCAGGCCCTCGCCATTGAGCTCTTCCAGCAGGCTGAAAACCTCTGCGCCGGCCTGGCTATCGAGATTGCCGGTGGGCTCGTCGGCCAACAGCAGCGCCGGTTGCATGGCCATCGCCCGGGCGATCGCGACGCGCTGGCGCTGGCCACCGGACAGCTCGGCCGGGCGATGGGCAATGCGCTCGCCCAGCCCCAGGCGTGCCACCAACTGGCTGCTGCGCTTGCGCCGTTGTGCCGCACCGATGCCGGCGAGAACCATCGGCAGCTCGATGTTTTCCAGCACCGTCAGCCGTGCGATCAGGTGGTAGGACTGGAACACGAAACCTATCAGCCGGCTGCGCAACTGGGCGCGGCGCGCCTCGCTCAGCGCCGCAGTGGCCTCGCCTTGCAGCCAGTATTCGCCGGCGCTCGGCGCGTCGAGCAGGCCGAGGATGTTCAGCAAGGTCGACTTGCCTGAGCCCGACGGGCCCATCACCGCCATGTAGTCGCCAGCGGCGATGTCCAGGTCCAGGCCGTCCAGGCCCATCACCTGCTGTTCGCCCAGCTGGAAGCTGCGGCTGCCGCCGCGCAGGCAGATCATTTCTCGGTCTCCGCAGCATCCACCGGGATCACCGCCACAGTATCCTTGAGCCCTTCCTGCTCGTGGCTGGCGACTATGCGTGCGTCCTCGTCCAGCCCTGCGAGCACCTCGGTCCAGCGCCAGTTGCTCAGCCCGGTTTGCACCTGC
The DNA here is from genome assembly GCF_017490905.1 of Pseudomonas sp. 32_A. Classification (NCBI taxonomy): domain Bacteria; kingdom Pseudomonadati; phylum Pseudomonadota; class Gammaproteobacteria; order Pseudomonadales; family Pseudomonadaceae; genus Pseudomonas; species Pseudomonas sp. 32_A. The sequence continues at coordinate 7,551 of NZ_JAFGYI010000027.1, forward strand.
ACCTCGCGCAACACCCGGGCGCTCGGGTCATAACGCAGCACACGCTGCCCCTCCAGCAGGGTCTCGGTGGGGATGCGCAGGGCCCCTGCGTGCTGCTCCAGAAGGATCTCGACATCGGCGCTATAGCCGGTCAGCAGGGCCAGGTCTGCCGGCGGCTTGTCGAAGCGCACCTCGACATCGACGGTGCGCGCCTGCTTCTCCAGTTCGCGCACATAGGGCGCGATGCGGCTGACGCGGCCGGTGAAATGCTGGCCACGGAAGGCATCCAGGCTGATCCGTACGGCTGTGCCGGGGTGAACGCGGGCAGCGTCCACCTCATCGATCGGTGCCTCTACATACAGGCAGCTGTCGTCGATCAGGTCGACTGCCGGCGGCGTGGGAATACCCGGCGGTGAAGGGGTGACGAACTCGCCGAGCTCGCCGTTGATTTCTGCGACGATGCCGGCGAATGGCGCACGCAGGGTCGTCTGTTCCAGCAGCGAACGCTGCAACTGCAGGCTGGCGTCGGCCTCGCGGATCAGCACGGCACTGGCACTGCACATCAGCTTCGCCAGGTTGGCCTTGGTTGCGGCCTGGTCGAGGCGATCGGCGGCAATCAACTTGCGGTCGGCCAACTGGCCCAGGCGATCAAGGTCGCGCCGGTCCAGAAGAGCTTGCTGGCAGCGCTGTTCGCGGGTGTTGCGCTGGGCCTCCAGCCGCGCTTCGGCCTCCTGTAGCCTGGCTTGTTGCTCGTCCTGCCGCAGGCGCATGAGCACCTGATCCGGCTGGACCCGTTGGCCCTCGCTGACCAGCAACTCGGCAACCTGACCTCCGACATTGAAGGACAGGTGCGAGCGTCGACAGGACTTCAGCGTACCCGCGCGCGTGTTGGCTACCACCGTCTCCACCGGCCCTCGCTCAACTCCCAGCAGCCTGACCGGTAACGGCTGCGGTCGACTCAACCAGCCGCCCAACACCACGAGACAAGCCAGGATCGACGAGCCAATCAATAATTTGCGCATGGACTACACCTCCTCCCATATGGCTTGAGCCTAGATCCAGGAGGGTGAAAGCACCATGCGAAACGTCATTTATCCGACGATTTACGGATGATCGTTAGTCTAGTGTCATATAAATGGCGAATGAGATTTTTTTCGCTCACGCAGCGGCGATTTCCGGCCATGGGAAGGCTGCAGAAAGTTTCAGGGGATGAGAATGGCGGGCATTAAAAAGCCGGCTTGTGGCCGGCTTCTCGGGGACGCTTCCGACTAATTTATGGTAAGCCGCAATCGCCTTAACTGTGTGGCCATCAAGGGCCTGAAAGAGATGGCAGATGCCCGTGTGGGATATCGCCGAGCCCTCTGGAACGCGGCTTGCGCCGGCCGGGGCTGAATGTGCGGCGTAGCATACAAGGGCGCGCGCAGGATGCCCAGCAAAAAATGGCACAGGTTGTTTCAGCCAGGCCGTTGCTGGCGGAAATGTGACCAGTGGAACACCCAGCCCAGGATTTTCAGCCCCTGTGTCTGGCGCTGGGCGGCGGTGTAACGTTCGACCGCGTAGTTGCGCCGATCATGGCTGTGCAGGTACAGCGTGTCGTGCTGGCCGAGGCTGAGGTTGTTCACCCTCAGCACACCGTTGTGCAACAGGGCATAGGTTTCGCCCTCGACCACCTGGGTCATGCCCAGGTCGACGGCGAGGATGGCCTGGAGCGGAATCAGCGGGGTCATGTTGCTGGCGGGCATGGCCAGGCATATGGCGTTACAGGCCTGCACACCCAACCCTTTCAGGGATTTTGCGGGCAGGCACAGGTGTTTGCCGACCACGGGCGACAGCAGGCCGTTGTGCATTTCGTAAAACGGCACCTTGCGTGCCCGGCCGCCTTGCGCCGACAGCGGCGTGTGTGGGTTGGCGGGCGGCGGCCCTGGCGGGCTGTTGCGCAGGATCGGGCTGTGGTGTTTGGGGCCTTCGCCGGTGCGCAACCAGCGGCGATGCACGCAGAACAAGTCGGCCATTTCGTCCAGCCGGGCCAGGGGTACGCCGCGCTTGAACCAGTTGTTGACGTGCTGGGGAGTAACGCGGCGCTGGGCGGCGAAATCGGAAGGGGTCAGGCCACATTCGTGGAGGAGGGCTTTGAGTCGGTCGCCAGATGTGTTCATGGCGGCGAGTGTAGCGGCGGTGTGCCAGCAAGGATATGAACCGGATGTTGACGGGGCTTGTGTGAAAAGGGCCTGTTTGTAGGGCGCTGGAGTAGGACTGCGTAGGATTTTTTACTCCCCCAAGCAAGTGCGCGGTTCCTGTGTGAGATCACCCAGCCCTTTGGGCTGCGCTGTCGCACAGAGAACTGAATTCGCAAGCGGTCTGCGTACCTGTGGGAGCGGCTTCAGCCGCGAAGAACCCAACGCGGTGCATGGCACCGGCTTCGCCGGTGTTCGCGGCTAAAGCCGCTCCCACAGTGTCCCTGCTAATTCAATGAGTTATGTGTAGTTCTATGAGAGCGGGCGCCCCCACAATCCGTCTTTACAACGGGTGGCGAAGCCAACCATCCATCAGGCATAAAAAACCCCGCCAAGGCGGGGTTCTTCATGCAACCGGTATCAGCCCTTGTAGGCGGCAACCGATTTGGTGATCGCGGCACGGGCGGCATCAGCGCCTTCCCAGCCTTCGATCTTGACCCACTTGCCCTTCTCGAGATCTTTGTAGTTGGCAAAGAAGTGTTCGATCTGCTGGATCAGCAGGGCTGGCAGGTCGGTGTATTCCTTCACGTCGACGTACAGCTGCGACAGCTTGTCGTGAGGAACAGCGATGACCTTGGCGTCGCCGCCGCCGTCGTCGGTCATGTTCAGTACGCCGACCGGACGGGCGCGGATAACCGAACCTGGGGCTACCGGGTAAGGGGTAACGACCAGCACGTCCAGCGGATCACCGTCATCGGCCAGGGTGTTCGGGATGAAGCCGTAGTTGGCTGGGTAGAACATCGGGGTAGCCATGAAACGGTCGACGAACAGGGTATCGCTGTCCTTGTCGATCTCGTATTTGATCGGCGCGTGGTTGGCCGGGATCTCGATGGCGACGTAGATGTCGTTCGGCAGGTCTTTGCCCGCCGGAATCTTGCTGTAGCTCATTGGGCAGTGCCCCCGTGTTTGACCAAAAAAGTGGCGGCGATTATAGGCACATTCTGCATGGGCATGCCACGCCTGGCCTGATGTGCGGCCCCGTCAGGCGTGGCTTTCGCGGTATTGCGGGTGTTCGGCCTGCAGCCGGCACAGGCGCGCCAGCGGGTCCTGGTGGTAGAACAGCGACAACTGGCGGTAGACCTGTGGATAAGCCTGTTGCAGCAGGTCGGGAGCACTAAAGAAGTACTCGCTGGTTACGGCAAAGAACTCCGCGGGGTTCTCCGCAGCATACGGGTCGATGGCGGTTTCGGCGTCGGGGTTGGCGTCCAGCTGGCGGTTGAGGTCGTCATAGGCCTGTTGCATGGCGGTTGCCCATTCATCCACAGGCATGCCGCTGTGCAGCGGCGGCAGGCCGTTGGCGTCGCCATTGAGCATGTCGAGCTTGTGCGCCAGTTCATGGATGACCAGGTTGTAGGCTTCCCAGCCGCCACTGGCCAGCACGCCGTTCCAGGCAAGGATGATCGGGCCCTGCTGCCAGGCCTCGCCGCTGTGCTCGCCGTCCCATACGTGCTCCACGCCACTGGCATCGCGGTGGCGCTGGGGGCTCTTGAAGTCGTCGGGGTAGAGGATGATTTCGTGGAAACCCTGGTACCAGTTCAGCTCGCCCAGGTGCAGCAGCGGCAACTGCGCCTGGGCGGCCAGCACCAGGCGCTGCTCGTCGTCCGGGTCGACGCCGGGCAGGCAGGTGAGGTGCTTGTCGAGCAGGAACAGGATGCAGGCTTCACGCAGCCAGCGGTCCTCTTCGTCGGTGATGCCGTCCAGCATCGGCAGGCGCTCGCGCACGGCCTGCCATTGCTGGGGGGCGATGGGGTAGCGCGCCAGGGTGCGCTTGCGCCGCCAGGCGCTGAACGACCACATCGGCAGGTTTCAGTGCGCCTTGGCCGTGCGGCCCAGGCGGCCACGCAGCAGGCCGAGGATCATCGGCACCAGCGACAGGATGATGATCCCCACCACCATCAGCGACAGGTGCTGCTTGATGAACGGCACGTTGCCGAAGAAGTAGCCCAGGGTCACCAGGCCGCCGACCCACAGCAGCGAACCGGCGACGCTGAAGCCGAGGAAGCGCGGGTAGTGCATGTGGGCGATGCCGGCGACGAAGGGTGCAAAGGTGCGCAGGATGGGCAGGAAGCGCGCCATGGTCACGGTCTTGCCGCCGTGGCGTTCATAGAAGTCGTGGGTACGTTGCAGGTAATCGCGACGGAAGATCTTCGAGTTGGGGTTGTTGAACAACCGCTCGCCGGCCGTGCGGCCGATCACGTAGTTGGTGCTGTCGCCGAGGATTGCGGCGGCCATCAGCAGGCCGGCCAGCAGCAACGGGTCCATGCCGCCACCGGCGGCTACGGCGCCGGCAATGAACAGCAGCGAATCGCCGGGCAGGAAGGGCATGACCACCAGCCCGGTTTCACAGAAGATCACGGTGAAGAGGATGGCGTAGATCCAGGGACCGTAGTTGGTGACCAGCAGATCGAGGTAGGCATCGAGATGCAGGATAAGGTCCAGCGGGTTGAAATCCATGTACAGCACCTGTGTTCTTGGGCGTAGGCTCGGTTACCTGGCGATGGGTAAATTTTCACACATGACAGGTGGGCCATTATACGGCTAAGTCAGGAACATGCCCGGGGAGTTTGTAGCGGGGGGTTACGGGAGGGGTATTCCTGTGCCGGCCTCTTCGCGGGTGAACCCGCTCCCACAGGTACAGCACCGATTTCAGATGCGTTGCTATCACTGTGGGAGCGGGTTTACCCGCGAAGAGGCCAGCACAGGTCAATCCTGGCTGATCGGCAGGATGTAGCTCTTGAACTCGTTATCCTCACGAAACCCGATGGATTCGTAAGTCTTGTGCGCTACTTCATTGTCCGCGCTGGTCGACACCCGCATGCGCACGGCGTTGGTTTCCTTGGCCATTTTCTTCGCCTCGCGCATCAGGTGGTCGGCCACCAGCATGCGCCGCGAATCCTCGGCCACATAGATATCGTTGAGAATCCATACCCGCTTCAGCGACAGCGACGAGTAACTCGGGTACAGCTGGCAGAAGCCCAGCAGTTTGCCGTCATCATCATCGGGTAGCGCCAGGTAGATCACCGACTCATCCCGCTTCAGGCGCTTTTCCAGGAAGCTGCGCGAGCTGTCGGGGTAGGGTAGCTGCCCATAGAACTCACGGTATTTGACGAACATCGGCGTGAGCAGGTCGAGGTGTTCCAGGGTTGCCTTGATGATGCGCATGTGCGGCCCTCAGAGTCCATTAGGGGGAAACAGCGGATTGCCTGCAGCTTTCAAGGGCATGCTGCCCAATGCGCGATGCGAGTGCAATCCGCCTTCCGTGACATGTTTTTTACCCTTTGCCGAGCAGGAAGTTACCTTTCTGGCCGGTGCTGTGTTCACTCTCCAGGCTATGGACCTCGGCTTCGTCCTTCAGATTCACCCCGGATAGCTGGCGCCGGCAGGCTTCGCGCATCAAGTACAGCAAGCGGTGCGCCGCCATGCCATAGCTCAGCCCCTCCAGGCGGATATTGGAAATGCAGTTGCGATAGGCATCGGTCAGGCCGACCTTCGGTGCATAGGTGAAATACAGGCCAAGGCTGTCGGGCGAACTGAGCCCCGGGCGTTCGCCGATCAGCATCACTGTCATCCGTGCGCCCAGCAGTTCACCGACCTCGTCAGCCACTGCCACGCGGCCCTGCTGCACCAGCACCACCGGGGCGCTGGTCCAGCCGTCGGCGGCGGCCTGTTCCTCGAAGCGCGCCAGGAAGGGCAGGGTGTGACGGTGCACGGCCAGTGCCGAGAGGCCGTCAGCGACGACGATGGCCAGGTCGACTCCGCCGGGGTTGGCTTGGGCGTGCTGGCGCAGCGCAGCAACCGAATCTTCGTTCAGCCGTCGCCCCAGGTCCGGGCGTTGCAGGTACTGGTTGCGGTCGCTGGCGGCGCTGTGCAACACCAGGCTTTCGCGCCCGCGGTCACTCAGCTGGGTAGCCAGGCCAGCATGGTCGAAGGCCAGGTGCACGGCGTCGCGAGCCTGGGCATGGGCGAACTGGAAGTCCAGTTGCGCCCCGGTCGGAAGGCTGGTGCCGGTGCGGCCCAGGGCGATGCGTGCCGGGGTCAGGTTGCGCAGGGCCAGCCAAGGGTTGTCGGGGGTAGGCGTGCGGTGGTCCATGGTCATCCCTATGCAAGCTGTGCCAAGGCCTGGCGGAAGGCCGGCGGCAGGTTGTCACCAAAGCGCACCCGGCCATCGGCCTGGGTGAAGATGCCGGTGCGGGCCAGCCATGCCTCGAATTCCGGCCCGGGCTTCAGGCCCAGGGTCTGACGTGCGTACAGCGCGTCGTGGAAGGAGGTGGTCTGGTAGTTGAGCATGATGTCGTCGGAGCCGGGGATGCCCATGATGAAGTTGATCCCGGCCACGCCCAGCAGGGTCAGCAGGGTGTCCATGTCGTCCTGGTCGGCTTCGGCGTGGTTGGTGTAGCAGATGTCGCAACCCATCGGCACGCCCAGCAGCTTGCCGCAGAAGTGGTCTTCGAGGCCGGCGCGGATGATCTGCTTGCCGTTGTACAGGTACTCCGGGCCGATGAAACCTACCACCGTGTTGACCAGGAACGGCTTGAAGTGGCGGGCCACGGCATAGGCGCGGGTTTCACAGGTCTGCTGGTCGACGCCGTGGTGGGCGTTGGCCGACAGGGCGCTGCCCTGGCCGGTTTCGAAGTACATCAGGTTTTGCCCGAGGCTGCCGCGTTGCAGCGACAGGCCCGCTTCGTAGCCTTCCTGCAGCACGTTCAGGTTGATGCCGAACCCGGCGTTGGCCGCTTCGGTGCCGGCGATGGACTGGAACACCAGGTCCAGTGGCACGCCACGGTTGATCGCCTCGATCGAGGTGGTGACATGGGTCAGCACGCAGGCCTGGGTGGGGATGTCGTAGCGCTGGATGATGGCGTCGAGCATTTCCAGCAAGGCGCAGATCGAAGCGATGCTGTCGGTGGCCGGGTTGATGCCGATCATGGCATCGCCGTTGCCGTACAGCAGGCCGTCGAGAATGCTGGCGGCGATGCCGGCCGGCTCGTCGGTCGGGTGGTTGGGCTGCAGCCGGGTCGACAGGCGCCCGCGCAGGCCCATGGTGCCGCGGAACCGGGTGACCACGCGAATCTTTTGTGCCACCAGCACCAGGTCCTGCACGCGCATGATCTTCGACACCGCTGCGGCCATTTCCGGCGTCAGCCCGGGCGCCAGGCTGCGCAGGCTGGCCTCGTCGGCCTCTTCGCTCAGCAGCCAGTCGCGCAGGCCACCTACGGTCAGGTGGCTGACCGGGGCGAAGGCCTGGGCATCGTGAGTGTCGAGGATCAGGCGGGTGACTTCATCCTCTTCGTAAGGAATCAGCGCTTCGTTGAGAAAATGGGACAGCGGGATATTGGCCAGGGCCATCTGCGCGGCGACGCGTTCGCCGTCGTTGCTGGCCGCCACGCCCGCCAGGTAGTCCCCCGAGCGGGCGGGGCTGGCCTTGGCCATCACTTCCTTGAGGCTGTCGAAGCGGTAGACCAGATGGCCGACCGTGTGTACGAAACTTGCCATACAGACTCTCCAGAGCCGCGGGTTGCCCCGCGGCGGGTGGCGGCGATCAGTGCAAGGCCTCTTCGGCCTTCTGGATCGCGGCGAATTCCTCTTCCGGTGTGCCCGCGACCAAGTGGTGGCGGCTGTAGAAAGCAAAGTAGGCAATTAATACCGCATAGATCACTGCGGCGCCAATCACCACCCTTGGGTCGACCAGGAAACCGGCGACCACAGCGATGCAAGCCAGTACCAGGGCCAGGCCCGAAGTGAAGATGCCACCGGGGGTACGGTATGGGCGCTCCATCTTCGGTCGGCGGATGCGCAGGGTGATGTGCGCGGCCATCATCAGCACGTAGGACAGGGTAGCGCCGAACACCGCCACAAGGATCAGCAGGTCACCCTGGCCGGTCAGCGACAGGGCAAAGCCGATGATCCCGGGGATGACCAGGGCCAGTACCGGGGCCTTGCTCTTGTTGGTTTCCGACAGTTTGCGCGGCAGGTAACCGGCGCGGGACAGGGCGAAGATTTGCCGGGAGTAGGCGTAGATGATCGAGAAGAAGCTGGCGATCAGCCCGGCCAGGCCGACCAGGTTGACGAAGCCGCCCATCCAGGTGCTACCGCCGTAGGCCTTGGACAAGGCTTCCACCAGTGGGTTGCCGGACGCTTTCAGTGCTTCGGAGCCTGCGCCGCCAGGGCCGACCACCAGGATCAGCAGGGCGAAGGCCAGCAGCACCAGCATGGCGCCGATCAGGCCGCGTGGCAGGTCACGCTTGGGGTTCTTGGTCTCTTCGGCAGCCAGCGGCACGCCCTCGACGGCGAGGAAGAACCAGATGGCGTAGGGGATGGCCGCCCACACGCCGACATAGCCGAACGGCAGGAAGCTGCTGGCGCCCACGGCGTCCGTTTTGGCGATGTCGAACAGGTTGGCTGCATCAAAATGGGGCACCATGCTCACCAGGAACACGGCCAGGGCGATGGCGGCGATGGCGGTGATGATGAACATCAGCTTCAACGCCTCTCCCACGCCAAAGATGTGGATGCCGATGAACACGATGTAGAACGCCAGGTAGATCATCCAGCCGCCGATGCCGAACAGTGACTGGCAGTAGGCACCGATGAACACTGCGATGGCGGCGGGGGCGATGGCGTATTCGATGAGGATCGCCGTCCCGGTGAGGAAGCCGCCCCAAGGGCCGAAGGCGCTGCGGGCAAAGCCGTAACCGCCGCCTGCGGTGGGGATCATCGACGACAGCTCGGCCAGCGAGAAGCACATGCACAGGTACATGGTGGCCATCAGCAGCGTGGCGAGGAACATGCCGCCCCATCCGCCCTGGGCCAGGCCGAAGTTCCAGCCGGCATAGTCGCCAGAGATGACGTAGGCCACGCCCAGGCCGACCAGCAGGACCCAGCCGGCGGCGCCTTTTTTCAGTTCACGTTGCTGGAAATAGTCCGAGCCGACCTTTTCGAAGTCGACGGAAGAGCCTGCCGGCGAGCCGGCGGAGTGATCGCTTGGCATAGATTCACCTGTTGTTTTTCTTGGTGGCCGGACGGGTTCCGGGCCGATGGTGATGGTTACTGCAGGAAGCGAGCCAGAGCGGTTGGTGCACGGTTGCCGCTCTGGGTTTTGTGTAAGCAGGCCTGGCCTCTTCGCGGGTGAACCCGCTCCCACAGGGGGTGTACAGCACCTTAAGCAGGCGCAGTACCTGTGGGAGCGGGTTTACCCGCGAAGAAGGCGACGCGGTTTAGAAGAAGCCCAACGGATTGATGTCGTAGCTCACCAGCAGGTTCTTGGTCTGCTGATAGTGGTCGAGCATCATCTTGTGCGTCTCACGCCCGACCCCCGACTTCTTGTAGCCACCGAACGCGGCATGCGCCGGGTACAGGTGGTAGCAGTTGGTCCACACGCGCCCGGCCTTGATCCCCCGGCCCATGCGGTAGGCACGGTTGATGTCGCGCGTCCACACGCCGGCACCCAGGCCGAACTCGGTGTCGTTGGCGATTGCCAGGGCTTCGGCTTCGTCCTTGAAGGTGGTGACGCTGACCACCGGGCCGAAAATTTCTTCCTGGAACACGCGCATCTTGTTGTTGCCCTTGAGCAGGGTCGGCTGGATGTAGTAACCGGTGGCCAGCGAGCCTTCCAGTTTCTCGACCTTGCCGCCAGTCAGCAGCTCGGCGCCTTCTTTCTGGGCGATGTCGAGGTACGACAGGATCTTCTCGAACTGCTGTTGCGAGGCCTGGGCGCCGACCATGGTGTCGGTGTCCAGCGGGTCGCCGCGCTTGATCTGCAGCACCTTCTTCATCACCACTTCCATGAACTGCGGGTAGATCGACTCCTGTACCAGTGCCCGGGAAGGGCAGGTGCATACCTCGCCCTGGTTGAAGAACGCCAGCACCATGCCTTCTGCCGCCTTCTCGATGAAGCTTGGCTCGGCTTGCATGATGTCTTCGAAATACACGTTCGGCGATTTGCCGCCCAGTTCGACGGTTGAAGGGATGATGTTCTCGGCGGCGCATTTCATGATGTGCGAGCCGACCGGGGTCGAGCCGGTGAAGGCGATCTTGGCGATGCGCTTGCTGGTGGCCAGTGCTTCACCGGCTTCGCGGCCATAGCCTTGCACCACGTTGAGCACGCCTTTTGGCAGCAGGTCACCGATCACCTCCAGCAGCACGGTGATGCCCAGCGGGGTCTGTTCGGCCGGCTTGAGCACCACGCAGTTGCCTGCGGCCAGTGCCGGGGCGAGCTTCCAGGCGGCCATCAGGATCGGGAAGTTCCACGGGATGATCTGCCCGACCACGCCCAGCGGCTCGTGGATGTGATAGGCCACGGTGCCTTCGTTGATTTCCGCGGCGCCGCCTTCCTGGGCGCGGATGCAGCCGGCGAAGTAACGGAAGTGGTCGACCGCCAGCGGAATGTCGGCATTGAGGGTTTCGCGGATCGGCTTGCCGTTGTCCCAGGTTTCGGTAATGGCCAGCAGTTCGAGGTTCTGCTCGATACGGTCGGCGATCTTCAGCAGAACGTTGGAGCGGTCCTGCACTGAAGTGCGGCCCCAGGCATCGGCCGCAGCGTGGGCGGCATCCAGGGCTTTATCGATGTCTTCGGCAGTGGAGCGAGGGAATTCAGCGATCAGCTTGCCATTCACCGGGGAGGTATTTTCGAAGTACTGCCCCTTTACCGGAGGAACGAACTCACCACCGATGTAGTTGCCGTAGCGGCTCTTGAAGGAAACCTTCGCGCCTTCGGTACCGGGATGTGCGTAACGCATGGGGTGTCTCCTGGCTATTGTGTTTGTTAGGGAGTTGGAAAGCGTAGAGCAAAGGTTGGGCCAGCGTTGCGAGCACCAGGCAAATCAATGACTTGGCTCGGTTGCCGGGGCCTGGCCCACCGTCGCTGTGCCAGCGCCGGTACGCGCGGGGGTGACACTTTGTGCCATTTGCGACACGTAACCGGAGGGTGCATTGCAAAGCCCTCCCGGGTGGAGGATGCTGGCGGGACTCTCTATCTGCGGAGAACTACAACAATGCAGAGCAATCATTTCAGTCGCCATGCCCAGCAAGTCCATACCGTCGCCCATGGTGGCGCCGGGGAGGGCGGCAGTGACCCGTCCATCGCCCGCTCCTGGCTGCGCTGCCTGGAGGACTACCACCTCGACCCGTCGGTGATCGAGGCCCCGGTGGTGCTCGAGCATGGGCGCCTGCTGGAAAGCCGCGAGCGCCTGCGCCAGGTGCTGCAGATTGCCGACCATGAAATGAACAGCCTGCACCAGCAGCTTTCCGGGGCCGGCCATGCGGTGCTGCTGACCGATGCCCGGGGGGTGATCCTCAATTGTGTCAGCGCGCCGACCGAGCGGCGCAGCTTCGAGCGTGCCGGGCTGTGGCTGGGCGCTGACTGGAGCGAGGCGCGCGAGGGCACCAACGGCATTGGCACTTGCCTGGTCGAGCGCCAGGCGCTGACCATTCACCAGAACGAGCACTTCCGTGGTCGCCACACCGGCCTGACCTGCTCGGCCAGCCCGGTGTTCGACCCGCATGGCGAGTTGCTGGCAGTGCTGGATGTGTCTTCGGCACGGCCCGACGTTTCCCGGCAGAGCCAGTTCCACACCATGGCCCTGGTCAACCTGTCGGCGAAGATGATCGAAAGCTGCTACTTCCTGCGCCATTTCGAACAGCAATGGCTGCTGCGTTTTCACCTGCAGGCCGAGTCGGTCGGCCTGTTCAGCGAAGGCCTGCTGGCGTTCGACGGTGACGGGCGCATCTGCGCCGCGAACCAGAGCGCGCTGAACCTGCTGGGCACGGTGCGTGGTGGCGTGCTAGGCAAACCGCTGGAACGCTTTTTCGCTTGCAGCCACGACGAACTGTTCAGCCGCGCCACGCCCGGCGGCAGCACGGCCTGGCCGCTGCATACCCTGGACGGGCGCCAGGTGTTCGCCAGCCTGCGTGGCCAGGCGCGCGCCCCGGTGTGGTCGGTGCCGGCTGCCCAGCCGCGACCCGCGCGGGAAGTGGAGCCGCTTGTCTGCCTGCTCGACCCGGCCTTGCAGAACGACTTCCGCCGCAGCGTGCGGGTGTTCGAGCGCGATGTGCCGCTGCTGCTGCGCGGCGAGACCGGCTGCGGCAAGGAGGCCTTTGCCCAGGCCGTGCACCAGGCCAGCGAGCGGCGCGGCAAGCCGTTCGTCGCCATCAACTGTGCCTCGATACCGGAGAGCCTGATCGAGAGCGAACTGTTCGGCTACCGCGGCGGCAGCTTTACCGGTGCGCGCAAGGAGGGCATGCGCGGCAAGCTGCTGCAGGCCGACGGCGGCACCTTGCTGCTGGACGAGATTGGCGACATGCCACTGGCCCTGCAAACCCGCCTGCTGCGCGTGCTGGAGGAACGCCAGGTGGTGCCGATTGGTGGCGAGCCGCAGGCGGTTGACGTGCGCATCGTCAGCGCTACCCACCGTGACCTGCTGGAACGGGTGGAGCAGGGTAGTTTCCGCGAGGACCTGTATTACCGCCTCAATGGCCTGGAGGTAGCATTGCCGGCGGTGCGCGAGCGCAGTGACAAGGCACAGTTGCTGGACTTTCTGCTGCGTCAGGAGGCACAGGGAGAACCGATCGATATCGAGCCGAGGGCGCGCCAGGCACTGCTCGACTTCGCCTGGCCGGGCAACGTGCGGCAGATGCGCAACGTGCTGCGTACCCTGGTGGCACTTTGCGAAGACTCCCGGATCATGTTCCCTGATCTCCCCGCCATTGTTCGCGAGGGCTGCGCCCTCGATCGCCGGCAAGCCAGCTCCCACCTTGACGGCACTGGCTTCAAGCCCTGTGCAAACCCTGTGGGAGCCGGCTTGCCGGCGATAGGGCCAGCTGCGTTGGAGGATGCCGAGCGTCATGCACTGCTGGCGACCTTGCAGGCAAAACACTGGCACCTCACCCGTGTCGCCGAGCACTTGGGCATCAGCCGCAATACCTTGTATCGAAAACTGCGCAAACACGGCATTACCAGGGCCGACTGAGCGAAACATCTGGTGCGATTTGTCGCGCCCTGGGCTACCCTGCCTCGATGTTTTGCGAGGTCGACCATGCATATTCACATTCTCGGTATTTGCGGCACTTTCATGGGCTCGCTGGCGGTGCTGGCCAAGGAACTTGGCCACCGCGTCACCGGCTCGGACGCCAACGTCTATCCCCCGATGAGCACCCAGCTCGAAGCCCAGGGCATCGAGCTGACCCAAGGCTATGACCCGGCCCAGCTGGACCCGGCGCCAGACCTGGTGGTCATCGGCAACGCCATGTCGCGTGGCAACCCGGCGGTAGAGTACGTGCTGAACAAGGGCCTGCCTTATGTTTCCGGCCCGCAGTGGCTGGCCGACCACGTGTTGCAGGGCCGCTGGGTGCTGGCCGTTGCCGGTACCCACGGCAAGACCACTACCAGCAGCATGCTGGCCTGGGTGCTGGAACATGCCGGCATGAGCCCGGGCTTCCTGATCGGCGGTGTACCGCAGAACTTCTCGGTTTCGGCGCGCCTGGGCGATACGCCGTTCTTCGTGGTCGAAGCCGACGAGTACGACAGCGCCTTCTTCGACAAGCGCTCGAAGTTCGTCCACTACCACCCGCGCACGGCGATTCTCAACAACCTTGAGTTCGACCATGCGGACATCTTCCCCGACCTGGCCTCGATCGAGCGGCAGTTCCACCACCTGGTGCGCACCATCCCCAGCGAAGGCCTGGTCATCCACCCCACCACCGAGCAGGCGCTGGAACGGGTGATCGGCATGGGTTGCTGGACCCCGGTGCAAACCACCGGCGCAGGTGGCCAGTGGAAAGCTCGCCTGCTCAGCCCTGACGGCTCGCGCTTCGAAGTGCTGTTCGACGGCGAAGCGCAGGGCGTGGTGGATTGGGCACTCACTGGCCAGCACAACGTCGCCAACGCCCTGGCCACCCTGGCAGCGGCGCGTCATGTAGGCGTTGTGCCTGCCATGGGCATCGAAGGCCTGAGCGCCTTCAAGAGCGTCAAGCGGCGCATGGAGAAGGTTGCCGAAGTGCAGGGCGTGACCATCTACGATGACTTCGCCCACCACCCGACCGCCATTGCCACTACCCTCGACGGCCTGCGCAAGCGCGTCGGCGAGGCCCCGGTGATCGCCGTGATCGAGCCGCGCTCCAACTCGATGAAACTCGGTGCCCACCGCGATGGCCTGCCGGAAAGCGTCAACGACGCCGACCAGGTGATCTGGTACGCCCCGGCCAACCTTGGCTGGGACCTGGCTGCCACCGCCGCGCAATGCAAAGTGCCCAGCGTGGTGGCCGACAGCCTCGAAGCGATCATCGAGCGGGTCAAGGGCCAGGCCCGCCCAGGCACCCATGTAGTGATCATGAGCAACGGCGGCTTCGGCGGCCTGCACGGCAAGCTGGCCGAGGCACTGAAGTGAGCGGGCCGGAACGCATCACCCTGGCCATGACGGGCGCCTCTGGCGCCCAGTATGGCCTGCGCCTGCTCGACTGCCTGGTGCGTGAGGACCGCGAAGTGCACTTCCTGATCTCCAAGGCCGCGCAACTGGTGATGGCCACGGAGACCGACGTGGTGCTGCCGGCCAAGCCACAGGCGATGCAGGCCTTCCTCACCGAATATACCGGCGCTGCCGACGGGCAGATCCGCGTGTATGGCAAGGAAGACTGGATGTCGCCGGTGGCCTCGGGCTCCGGCGCTCCGGCGGCGATGGTGGTGGTGCCCTGTTCCACCGGCACCTTGTCGGCGATTGCCACCGGTGCCTGCAACAACCTGATCGAACGTGCTGCCGACGTTACCCTCAAAGAGCGTCGCCAGTTGATCCTGGTGCCGCGCGAGGCGCCGTTCTCCACCATCCACCTGGAAAACATGCTCAAGCTGTCGCAGATGGGCGCGGTGATCCTGCCGGCGGCGCCCGGCTTTTACCACCAGCCGCAGACCATCGACGATCTGGTCGACTTCGTGGTGGCGCGCATTCTCAACCTGCTGAACATTCCCCAGGACATGTTGCCGCGCTGGGGTGAGCACCACTTCGGGGTGGATGATTGAAGCGAGCGCTGGCGGGCTTGCTGGCGCTGGTGGTGCTCGGTGGCTGCGCCACTGTGCGCACGCTGGATGCCAACAAGCCTGGGGCGCCAGTGGTATATGCCGGTACCCGGTTGGACTTGTATGTGATCAATGGCGGCTGCTGCCCGCGGGATCATTATGGGGCTGATGCACCGGCGTATCCGGGGCTGGACCTGCCGGGGAGCATGTTGCTCGATACTCTGTTGCTGCCGTTGTCGTTGCTCACGGCAGCCGGTGTAGGCTTCCAGGCCACCGGTGGCCTGTAAGGGCCCTTTCGCGGGTAAACCCGCTCCCACAGGTACTGCACCAGGCCTGAGATCGGTGCAACTCCTGTGGGAGCGGGTTTACCCGCGAAGAGGCCCTGGCAGGTAAAGCCTACTTCTTGCCCAACCTGCGCAACTCATCCGACTCCACAATCCGCACCCCGTCCTCTTCCTCCAGCGCCAGCCGCCACAGCGCCCGGGCCAGTGTACAAGCCTCGATCCCCCGATATTTCCCAGGTATCAGCTTGGCAAACGGCGAAGCCAGCCGTTCACTGAGCCGTGGCTGAATCCGTTCGCCCAGCAACAACGACGGCCGCACGATGGTCAGCTGCGGCCAATCCTGCGCCTTGAGTGCCTCTTCCATCTCGCCCTTGACCCGGTTGTAGAAAATCGATGATTTCGGGTCGGCGCCCAACGCACTGACCACCAGCAGATGCCGCGCGCCCAACTCCCGGGCCCGCTTGCTGAATGCCACGACCATGTCCAGATCCACCGCGCGGAAAGCCGATTCGGAGCCAGCCTGCTTCAGCGTGGTACCCAGGCAGCAATAGGCGATATCGACCCGCCCGGCCAGCTGCGGCAGGAATACCGCCGGGTCACCCACCGGATTTTCCAGGTGCGGGTGCTCGGCCAGTGGCCGGCGGGTAGGCGCCAGGACGCGGGTGATGGTGGGCTCGTTGAGCAGGCGGTCGAGCAGGTGTTCACCTGTCAGACCCGTGGCACCGGCAAGCAGGACATGCTGAGGCGTCAAATACATGATGTCTCTCCCTTGTTACACACAAGCTTAGTGGCTGGGTGGCGTTTGCGCCTGTTCCCCCACATCGGCCTGTGCGGCGTTACGCAATGCTTCTTCGGCCTGTTGCCGGCGCAGGTGCTGCCAGTGCTCCAGCACGCTTGGCGGCGCCCACAGCTGCGGTTCGGAGGCCTCGAAACCTTCCCTTTGTTCTCTTTCGGCAACGCTGGCGCGCGCCAGTTCAAACGCTTGTTTAAGGTCGTCGGTCTGATTCAGCGCTTCGGCGAACAGGGCGTCGCCAAAGTAGGTGAAGTCGGCTTCTTCAGAGCAACCGAAGGACACGCGGTCGGCCCGGGCGGCGGTCATGATCAGCGTGCGCTCATCCTTGAGCGGGGCGATATAGCCCCCGGAATAGCACGCGGATATGACAATGACCTTGTCGCGGTCCTTCAGCGGCGCCAGGGCACTGGCCAGTTCGTCGGCGGACAGGTCGGCCAGCTGCAGGCGCGGCTGGTCGAACACCAGCTGATGGTCGTGGCTGCCATGGCTGGTGAGGTAGATGAACACCAGGTCTTCGGGGCCGCTGCGCTCGGCCAGAGTGCGGGCGGCGCGAGTAAGGTTTTCACGCGTGGCCATGGGGCGGGTGGTCATGTGGTCGCGGTGGTTGACCAAGGTCACTTGGCCGCGGGCGCCAAAGCGTACCTTGAGCATGTTGCTGACGTAATCGGCTTCGCGCAGGAACACGCTCTGCTGGCCATCGCCGGCCACTACCAGGCTGTACAACTGGACCGGTGGCGCCGAGCGCGGTACCCGGGCCAGCGCTTCGTCGAGCAAACGGCCCTGGTTGAGCAACGCCAGGTCCAGCGGGTCGGGCAACAGCTTGCCGTTCTGGTCGCGCACGCGCACGCCGTTGCTCCAGGTGCCGCTTTCGACCTTACCGTTGGCCAGAATCAGCCGGCCCTGACCGTGGTAGGCATCGTTGAGGAAGCCACCGATGTATTTGCTGCCGTCTGCCAGCTGCAGGCTGCCCTGGCCCGACAGGCGCCAGTCGGCGAAGGTGCCCTTGTAGTGGCTGCCATCGCTGCCCAGCAGTTCGCCTTCGCCGACCAGCGAGCCGTCCTTGAATTCGCCGATCCACACATCACCATCGGCATTTTCGTAGCGGCCACGGCCTTCGAGGCGGTTGTCCTTGAACTCGCCGATGTATTGCTCGCCGTCGACGCTGTCGTAGGTGCCGCTGCCTTCCAGCTGGCCATTGATGAAGTGGCCGCTGAACTGGTTGCCGCTGGCATCGCTGCGCACCCCGGCACCGTTGGGCTTGCCCTTGGCGAACAGGCCCTGGTAGCGGCTGCCGTCTGCCAGCTCCAGCTCGCCGGCGCCTTCGTACAGGTCGTCCTTGAACTGGCCGCGGTAGGTCTGGTCGGCTTGCTTGAGGGTGCCTTCGCCGTCGCGGCGGCCGTGGCTGAAGGTGCCGGCATAGTGGCTGCCTGGGGTGGTCAGCTCACCCAGCCCCTGGAACAGCCCTGCGGCGAACTGGCCGCGGTACACCTCGCCGTTGCGGCCGTGCCATTCTCCCTGGCCGTGCCATTGGCCGTCCTTGAACGTACCGGCGTACCAGCTGCCGTTGGGGTAGTCGATCCGCCCCTCGCCTTGCAGCAGGCCATCGACCACCTGCCCCCGGTACCGCCCGCCGTCAGGCAGGCGCGCGTCCGGCGGGAGCAGCGATTCGCCATCGCCGCAGGCGGCGAGCAGCAGGACCAGGGTGATGGGGAGCAGTGGACGCATGGCGAGAACCGGGCAATAGGTTTGCCGAGTATGCCGCAGAATGGGATCCTGAAACAGCGAACGCGATCCTTGTGGGACTTCAGCTTTGCGCAATACCTGTGGGAGCGGCTTTAGCCGCGAACACTGGCGAAGCCGGTGCCATGCACCGAGTTGCCTGCTTCGCGGGCGCGCCCGCTCCCACAGGGTTGTGCGCTGCCTGTGCGGCTCAGCGCACGCCCGGCGAAACGATGATCTTTACATTCTCCTCCTTGTTGTTGACCAATTCCTCGAAGCCCAGCTCGACAATCTGCTCCAGCCCGATCCGCCCGGTCACCAGCGGGCGAATGTCCAGCCTGCCGTCAGCGATGAAAGCGATCACATCGGCGAACTCGCCGTTGTAGGCCAACGCCCCCAGTACCTGCTTTTCGGTGGAAACCAGCTCGAAGAAGTTGAACTCGCTAGGCTCCTCGAATATCCCCACCAGCACGCACTTGCCGGCCTTGCGGATGGTGTCGATGGCCAGCTTGGCCGTGTGCTTGTTGCCGATGCATTCAAAACTTACATCCGCCCCCAGCCCGGCAGTCAGCTTGCGGATTTCCGCCAGGGCGTCGCACTGGCTGGGGTCGAGCACCACGCTGGCGCCCACCTCTTTGGCCTTGGCCTTGCGCGCCGAGGACATTTCGAGGGCGATCACCTGCGCCGCGCCAGCCGCCTTGGCACACATGATGGTGCACAAGCCGATAGTGCCGGCACCGACCACCACCACTGTCTGGCCAAGCAGGCTGCCGGCCTTCTTTACCGCATGCATGCCCACTGCCAGCGGCTCGATCAGCGCCCCGGCCTCCGCCGGAAACCCCTGCGGCAGCTTGTACAGCAGGTTGGCGGGCACGTTGACCAGTTCGGCAAAGGCGCCGTTGTTCATCAGGCCGGTGAAGGCCAGGCGCTCGCAGATGTTGTACAGGCCGTGGGTGCAGTAGTAGCAAGTGCCGCAATGCTGGCAGGCGTCCGCAGCCACCGGGTCACCGACGGCAAAACCTTGCACGCCTTCACCCAGCTTGGCAATTTGACCGCAGAACTCGTGGCCGAGGATGCACTGGCCCTGGATGCCGGTCAGCGGGTGTGGTGCCTCTACCGGGATGAATACCGGGCCGGCGACGTATTCGTGCAGGTCGGAGCCGCAGATGCCGCACCAGTCCACCTTGATCTGCACCCATCCGGGCGCAGGGTCGGCCGGCAGGGGCACCTGTTCGACGCGAATGTCATTGCGGCCATGCCAGACGGCGGCGCGCATGTGGGTGTGGCTCAGGTCATTCATTGTTGTTCTCCAGGCTCACGGAAAGGGCTTAGTGCTTGCGCAGGAACGCGAGCAGTTGCTGGTTGACCTGTTCGGCCGCCTCCATCTGCACCATGTGCCCAGCCTCGGGCAGCACCAGCACCTCAGCCTCCAGCGCTTCGGCATGGCTGGCCGGGATGATCGCGTCCTTGCCGCCCCACACCACCAGGGCCGGGTGTTGCCCCAGTACCCCGCGCAGGTCATGGCGCTGCCGGTCGCCGTCGGCGATGGCCGATGCCAGCAGTCGCAACGCATCGTCTACCCCTTCCAGGCGCTTGAACTTGAGCATGTCCTCCAGCATCTGCCGGGTGACCAGTGCCGGGTCGGCAAACAGTTGCACCATCTGCGGCTTGAGGGCATTGCGGTTGGCGGCAGCGACGAAGCCTTGCAGGTACTGCCCGTTGATCGCCTCGCCCAACCCGGCACTGGCCACCAGGCTCAGGCTGGCAACCCGCTGCGGTGCCAGGCGCGCCACGTTCAGGCTGACCGCGCCACCCATGGAGTGGCCGGCCAGGTGGGCCTTGGCGATATCCAGGTGGTCGAGCAGGGCCAGCACGGTTTCGCTCAACTCATCCAGGTCCCCTCGTTGCAGGGCCTTGGCCGACTCGCCATGGCCCGGCAGATCGAGGGCGATTACCCGTCGTTCAGCAGCCAGTGCCGGGTGGTTGAACAGCCAGTTGTTCAGGTCGCCACCAAAACCGTGCACCAGCACCAGCGGCGTTCCGCCTTCGCCCAGTTCGAACCAGCGCAGCAGGCGACCGCCCACTTCCGCCTTCTGCGGGGCTGGGCCTTGGGCCTGGTCGGCACCACCTTCGGCGACGAACTCGGCCTGGAAACGCTGCACCACGGCATCGATTTCAGCTTCTTCGGCTTCACCTTCCACCACCACCGCCAGCAGCGCACCGACCGGCAGGGTTTCATCCGGTTTGGCCACCTGGCGACGCAGCACACCGCTGAACGGGGCTTCGACGCTGCTGCTGATCTTGTCGGTCTCGACGTCCAGCACCTCGTCGCCCTTGTTGATTTCGTCACCTTCCTGCTTGAGCCAGGTGTCCACCCGGCCTTCGGTCATCGACAGGCCCCACTTGGGCATGGTCAGGGTATGGATCTGGCTCATGCGGCACTCCTTGCGGCTTCGATCACTTTGCGTACCGCAGCCTCGATCTTTGCCGCGTCGGGGATGTACAGGTCTTCCAGGGCATCGGAGAACGGCACAGGAGTATGCGGGGCGGTGACCATTTCGATCGGGCCCCTGAGCGCGCCGAAGGCCTTCTGTGCCACCAGCGCGCTGATGTCGGTGGCCATGGAGCAACGCGGGTTGGCTTCGTCGATCACCACCAGGCGGCCGGTCTTTCCCACGCTTTCCAGGATACTGTCCTCATCCAGCGGGCTGGTGGTGCGCAGGTCCAGCACTTCGCAGTCGATACCCTGGCGGGCCAGGTTGTTGGCTGCTTCCAGCGCCACATGCACCATGCGGCCATAGGTAACCAGGGTCACATCGTCACCATCGCGCAGGAAGTTGGCTTCACCGAACGGCACGGTGTAGACCTCTTCCGGCACCTCGCCTTGCATGCTGTACAACAGCTTGTGCTCGCAGAAGATCACCGGGTCGTTGTCGCGTATGGCCTGGATCAACAGGCCCTTGGCATCGTACGGCGAGGAGGGGCACACCACCTTCAGGCCGGGAATGTGCGTCCACAGCGAGGTGAGCATCTGCGAGTGCTGGGCCGCCGCGCGCAGGCCGGCACCGTACATGGTGCGCATCACCAAGGGGGTGACCGCCTTGCCGCCGAACATGTAGCGGAATTTGGCGGCCTGGTTGAGGATCTGGTCCAGACAGCAGCCGGCGAAGTCGACGAACATCAGCTCGCACACCGGGCGCAGGCCCTGGGTGGCAGCGCCGACGGCGGCGCCGACGTAGCCGATTTCCGACAGCGGCGCGTCGAGTACACGCCCCGGGAACTGGTGGTAAAGGCCCTTGGTCACGCCCAGCACGCCACCCCAGGCGTCATCTTCGCCAGGGGCACCGGCGCCGCCGGCAACGTCTTCGCCAATGATGAACACCGTGTTGTCGCGGCGCATTTCCTGGGCCAGGGCTTCGTTGATGGCCTGCTGGTAGCTGATCTTTCTTGCCATGGTGGTTCTCCTGTTGTTCTTGTAATCCGCGGCTCAGGGGTAGGCGACGTAGACGTCGGTGAGCAGGTCGGCGGGCTGTGGCTTGGGATCGGACTTGGCGCGGCGCACGGCGTCTTCGATCAGGTCCTCTACGCGGGCATCGATGGCGTCCAGTTGCGCAGCCGTGAGCAGGCCGGCGCGGGTGGTCTTGTTGCGGAACTGCATGAGGCAGTCGCGGGATTCACGCAGGTTCTTCACTTCATCAGGGGCGCGGTAGGTTTGTGCATCGCCTTCGAAATGGCCGTAATAGCGGCTGAGCTTGACCTCGATCAGCGACGGGCCTTGCCCGGAGCGTGCGCGTTCGATGGCAGCGCCGGCGGCCTCGTACACGGCAAAGAAGTCGAAACCGTCGATAGTGACCCCGGGCATGCCGAAACCTGCAGCGCGGTCGGCGATATGGTCGCAGGCCACCGACCAGGTCGAGGCGGTGGCTTCGGCGTAACCGTTGTTCTCGGCGACGAAGATGCACGGCAGGTTCATGATCGACGCCATGTTCATGGCTTCGAACACCGCGCCTTCGTTGGAAGCGCCATCGCCGAAGAAGGCCACCGACACGTCGTCACGCCCCTTGATCTTGGCTGCAAGTGCGGCCCCGGCCACCAGGGGGGCACCGGCACCGACGATGCCGTTGGCGCCGAGCATGCCTTTTTCCAGGTCGGCAATATGCATCGAGCCGCCTTTGCCCCCGCACACGCCGGTCTTCTTGCCGTAGATTTCGGCCATCATGCCGTACACATCCACGCCCTTGGCGATGCAGTGTCCATGACCGCGGTGGGTCGAGGCGATGCAGTCGCTGTCACGCAGGTGGGCCATGACCCCGGCGGCGGAAGCTTCTTCGCCGGCATACAGGTGGACGAAGCCGGGGATCTCGCCGGTGGCGAACTCCACGTGCAGGCGTTCTTCGAAGGCGCGGATGGTGCGCATCACTTCATAGGCATGCAGCAATTGTTCGGTACTGAGTTGATTGGACATCTTGTTGTTCTCCAGGGTTGTCTCAACACGGGTTTGCAGGGTGCAACCGGTGGCCGCGAGGTACCGCCAGCAGGTGATGGCGAGCGGCATGCGCCAGCACGGCCTCGACGTCCACGCTCAACGGGCCTTGGTGGTCGAGGGTGATGGTGGGGGTGTCGTGTTCGGCGAATTCGATTTCGCGTTCACCGTCCAGCGCCAGCGTGCCGCTGGCCAGGCTCAGGCGATGGGCAACGCCAGGCGTCAGCGGGCCGCTGGCGGTGATGCCGCAGCCTTGCAGCAGGCCGGGTGCCAGCGGTGCCAACAGTGCTTGTTCGGCACCGGGGTTCAGGCGTACCCAGGCGCCGTGCGGGTCCTGGCGCGACACCGGGCACCACAGGCCGCACAGGGCCGACAGGCCGATGGCATGGGGTTCGGCGAAACAGGCGAAGACTTCGCAAAGGTCCTCGCTGCGGCTAAGGGCCCGAGCGCCGATGAAGCGTTGGGGCGACACCGCCACCTCCACCAGGGCCCATTCGGCAAGATGTTGTTCGGGCACCTTAACCAGCAAGCGCTTGTTGCGGCGCAGGCCGATGCTGGCCGGTACCCGGCCGCTGGCAAGCAGGCCGCCAGCCAGGCCGGCACTGGTGGCTTCGCGCAGTTCGGGGAAGGCATTGTTGGTGCCGGTGGACAAGGTCAGCAGCGGTACGTCACCGGCCTCGGCGGCGACTGCCTTGTGGGTGCCGTCGCCACCGAGCACGGCGATCATCGCCACACCGCGCTCGACCATGAGGCGGGTGGCCAGGCGGGTATCGGCAACAGTCTGGGTCAGCGGCAGGTCAAGTATCTCGATGGCTGGCCAGTGCTGGTCACGGGCGATCGGGCCCTGGCCGGCCTTGAGCACGGCGGCGGCAATGCCGGTCATGTCGCTGGGCAGCAGCACCTGGCCGATGCCGGTGGCACCGAAGGCGGCCAGCAGGCGCTGGATCGCCGAGGCCTTGTCGGTGCTCGAATAGAGCCCGGCATTGGCGGTCAGGCGGCGCAGGTCGCGGCCAGAGGCAGGGTTGGCAATGATCCCGACGGTCGGGGCGGGCAGCGGCATGGCGCACCTCGTATTCTTGTTTGCCAAGGCAGGAGCAAGCCCGGTGCCAGCTTTCTTTCGGGTGGCCGAAAATGGCGCGTTAGAGGGGTTGGTTGGCATTCAGGCGCGCAGCCAGGGCGGCGCCGGCGAGACGCCGGGTGCCAACGCCGGGCCGGCATGACCGAGACGCTGAGACGCTGCGTCTCAAGCCGCCCGGTAATCACGCAGTGCTTGTCGAGGCATGCCAGGAGGCGCTTAATGGCCGGACAACGATAAAAACAGCAACGAGAACCGGAGGGCCCGAATGCTTGCCGCGAACTCCCGAGCCCATGTCGACTGTGTCAGCAGGGTGCTGAAGAATGCCGACCGCCTGCCGCAGGCGCCGGTGCCGCCGCTGATCCTCGATTCATGGCGCCGTTCCATGGAGCTGTACCGCCTCGACCCCGGTTCCCAGCAGGGGCCGCGCATCCTGTCTCAAAGCCTGCTCAACGAATGCCGCGAACGCGCCGAACTGTTCCTGCGCATCGCCAGCGATGCCGTGGCCCGCCTGCATGAGCGGGTACGCGGTGCCGATTACTGCGTGCTGCTTACCGATGCCCTGGGGCGCACCATCGATTACCGGGTCGAGTCGGCCATCCGCAACGACTGCCGCAAGGCCGGGTTGTACCTGGGCACCTGCTGGTCGGAGGGCGAGGAGGGCACCTGCGGCGTGGCGGCGGTGTTGACCAGCAAAGCGCCGGTCACGGTGCACAAGCGCGATCACTTCCGCGCTGCGTTCATTGGCCTGACCTGTACGGCGGCACCGGTGTTCGACCCGTTGGGCGAGTTGCTGGGCGTGGTGGATGTCTCGGCCTTGCAATCGCCGGATGACCGCCGCAGCCAGCACCTGATCCGCCAACTGGTCGAGCAGACTGCTCGCGAGATCGAAAATGCCTTCTTCATGCACAGTGCCCAGGGCCATTGGGTGATGCGTGCTCATGGCACGCCGGGCTATGTGGAAAGCCAGCCCGACTACCTGCTGGCCTGGGACGCTGATGGCCGCCTGCAGGCGATCAACAGCCTGGCTCGGCAGCGCCTGGTGGAGCACCTGGGGCGTTTGCCCGAGCACATTGGCGAACTGTTCGACATGGACCAGCTGCGCCGCGTGAATGCATCGTCCGCTCAACGCCTGCCGGGCCTGGGTGGGCTGTACGGCCGGGTCAGTGCACCCAGCCAGCGCCAGCGTGCGCAGCCGTTGCGTCAGGCCCAGGACGCCCGCATCGAGCAGCATCTGCGCTTGGCCACGCGGGTCAAGGACTGCAACCTGGCGGTGCTGGTGCAAGGCGAGACGGGGGCTGGCAAAGAGGTGTTCGCCCGCCAGCTGCATCAGCAAAGCCTGCGTCGCGATGGCCCGTTCGTCACCCTGAACTGCGCGGCCATCCCGGAAAGCCTGATCGAGAGTGAACTGTTCGGCTATGTGGCCGGTGCTTTCACCGGGGCTTCCAGCAAAGGTATGCAGGGGCTGTTGCAGCAGGCCGATGGCGGCACGCTGTTCCTCGACGAAATCGGTGACATGCCGCTGAACCTGCAAACCAGGTTGCTGCGTGTGCTGGCCGAGGGTGAAGTGGCGCCGCTGGGCGCGGCGCGGCGGGAGCGAGTGAATATCCAGGTGATTTGCGCGACCCATCGCGATTTGTCGGCGATGGTGGAGGATGGGCGTTTTCGTGAGGATTTGTACTTCCGCCTGGCCAATGCCCGCTTCGAGTTGCCACCGCTGCGCGAGCGAGAGGACCGCCTGGGGTTGATTCACCAGTTGCTGGCCGAAGAGGCAGATGCCTGCGGGGTCGAGGTGGTGTTGGCGGATGATGCGCTGCAGGCGCTGCTGGTTTATCGCTGGCCGGGGAATTTGCGCCAGCTGCGGCAGGTGTTGCGCTATGCCTGTGCGGTGAGTGAGGGCGGTCGGGTGCAGGTGCAGGACCTGCCGCAGGAAGTACGCGGCGAGGTGGTCGCTTCGGCTGAAAGCAGCACGTCTTGTCCGGCCCGGCAGTTGTTGCTGGATGCGCTGATCCGCCATCGCTGGAAGCCGGCTGATGCGGCGCGGGCTCTGGGGATCTCGCGGGCGACCTTGTACCGGCGGGTGCATGAGCATCACATCGAGATGCCGCGGATGAAGGGGTAGGGCCCTGGGGGCGCTGTGCGCCCCTTTCGCGACACAAGGCCGCTCCTACAAGAACGGCGTCGCTCCTGAGGTATGCGCGATACCTGTGGGAGCGGGTTCACCCGCGAACACCGGCGAAGCCGGTGCCATGCACCGCGTCGCATTCTTCGCGGGTAAACCCGCTCCCACAGCTACCGCACAAACCTCAAGGGCAGCATGCATCCTGTAGGACCGCGACGAGGCCCTGGCAGGCAATAAAAAACCCCGGCACAAGTCCGGGGTTTTCGGTACATCACACTACTCGATCACTCTTCGTTAGCCAGTTTGTGCTCGAGGTAGTGAATGTTGACGCCGCCTTTGCAGAAACCTTCATCACGCACCAGGTCGCGGTGCAGCGGGATGTTGGTCTTGATGCCGTCGACGACGATCTCGTCCAAGGCATTGCGCATGCGCGCCATGGCTTCGTCGCGGTCCTTGCCGTAGGTGATCAGCTTGCCGATCAGCGAGTCGTAGTTCGGCGGAACCGAGTAACCGCTGTACAGGTGCGAATCCACACGTACGCCGTTGCCGCCCGGGGCGTGGAAGTGCTTCACCTTGCCTGGGCTCGGGATGAACTTCTTCGGGTCTTCGGCGTTGATACGGCATTCCAGCGCATGGCCACGGATGACCACGTCTTCCTGGCGGAACGACAGCTTGTTGCCAGCGGCGATGCTCAGCATCTCCTTGACGATGTCGATACCGGTCACCATCTCCGACACCGGGTGCTCAACCTGCACGCGGGTGTTCATCTCGATGAAGTAGAAGCGGCCGTTCTCGTACAGGAACTCGAAAGTACCCGCACCACGGTAGCCGATCTCGATGCACGCATCGACGCAGCGCTTGAACACTTCCTGACGGGCTTTTTCGTCGATGCCCGGGGCTGGCGCTTCTTCCAGTACCTTCTGGTGACGGCGCTGCAGCGAGCAGTCACGGTCGCCCAGGTGGATGGCGTTGCCCTGGCCGTCGGACAGTACCTGTACTTCCACGTGGCGTGGGTTGGTCAGGAACTTCTCCAGGTAGACCATCGGGTTGCCGAAGGCGGCGCCGGCTTCGGTACGGGTGAGCTTGGCCGAGGCAATCAGGTCCTCTTCCTTGTGCACCACGCGCATGCCGCGACCACCACCGCCACCGGCGGCCTTGATGATCACCGGGTAGCCGACGTCACGAGCGATCGCCAGGGCGACCTCTTCGTCTTCCGGCAGTGGGCCATCGGAGCCCGGCACGGTCGGTACGCCCGACTTGATCATCGCGTCCTTGGCCGAAACCTTGTCGCCCATCAGGCGAATGGTGTCGGCTTTCGGGCCGATGAAGGCGAAACCGGATTTTTCCACCTGCTCGGCGAAATCGGCGTTTTCCGCCAGGAAGCCGTAGCCCGGGTGAATCGCGGTGGCGCCGGTCACTTCGGCGGCAGCGATGATCGCCGGGATATGCAGGTAGGAATCCTTGGACGATGCAGGGCCGATGCAGACCGACTCGTCTGCCAGCCCCAGGTGCATCAGTTCACGGTCGGCGGTGGAGTGCACGGCGACTGTCTTGATACCCAGCTCTTTGCAGGCACGCAGGATCCGCAGGGCAATTTCCCCGCGGTTGGCGATCAGGACTTTTTCGAGCTTCCCAGACATCGTTGGCTCTCCGCGATTCAAACGACGGTGAACAGCGGCTGGTCGAACTCAACCGGCTGGCCGTCTTCTACCAGGATGGCGTCGATGACACCGCCAACATCGGCTTCGATGTGGTTCATCATCTTCATGGCTTCGACGATGCACAGGGTGTCGCCTTTCTTCACGGTCTGGCCAACTTCAGCGAAGTTCGGCGAGGTCGGCGAAGGCTTGCGGTAGAAGGTACCTACCATTGGCGAGCGGATCACGGTGCCTTTCAGAGCCGGGGCGGCGGCAGCGGCTTCGGCGGCAGGGGCAGCAGCGGCAACCGGGGCAGCAGCAGGAGCGGCAGCCATCGGGGCAGGTGCGTAGAACTGCTGGGCAGCCGGGGTCTTGCTGTGACGGCTGATACGGACCGACTCTTCGCCTTCCTTGATCTCCAGCTCGTCGATGCCAGACTCTTCCAGCAGCTCGATCAGTTTCTTGACTTTACGGATATCCATTAATCATCAACTCCCAAAGGTTCGGTCAGGGGGCGAAATACAAAAAAACGTATCTGAAACGTTTCTCTCGAACCCTGGCCCACTGAGGCCAGGGTTTTCATCATTTGGGCTGTGCGTTGGCAGCCAGTTGTTCCAGCGCGGACTCCAGGGCCAGGCGATAACCGCTGGCGCCCAGGCCGCAGATCACTCCTACGGCAACATCGGAAAAGTAGGAGTGGTGGCGGAACGGTTCGCGTTTGTGCACGTTGGACAGATGCACTTCGATGAATGGGATGCTCACCGCAAGCATTGCGTCACGTAATGCGACGCTTGTATGGGTGAAAGCAGCCGGATTGATCAGGATGAAGTCCACACCCTCGTTGCGTGCGGCGTGAATGCGGTCGATCAGTTCGTATTCGGCATTGCTCTGCAGGTACTGCAGATGGTGGCCTGCGGCGCGGGCACGTTGCTCCAGGTCCTGGTTGATCTGGGCCAGGGTCACGGCGCCGTAGTGGCCAGGCTCGCGGGTACCGAGCAGGTTGAGGTTGGGGCCGTGAAGCACCAGTAGCGTTGCCATCTGCGGATTCCTTGGATTTGTAGGGCAATTCGACACAGCGCGGCGAGTGTGCCGTAAAGCGACGGCAAGTGTCCAGTTCCCGGCAATAGCCAGCACGATGTCCGAGGTTCGCGCGAAGTATGTGACCAAATATTTAAATTCGGTCACTGATTTGAGGTTTTTTCACAGCACGCGGGAAGTTATAGACCGACTTTGCCGCGCACGCGTGTCAACGTTTGCGCAAATTCACCGGTATTTATCTCGCCAATGACCCGATCAGCGGTTATTTCGCTACCGTTCGCGGCAAAGAACAACAGGGCGGGTGGGCCGAACAGCTGGTAGCGGTCGAGCAGGCTGCGTTGTTCGGCATTGCTTTCGGTGATGTCGAAACGCAGCAGTTTGAAGCCGGCCAGTTGCGCTTGCACCTGCGGGGCAGTCAGCACCTCACGTTCGATCACCTTGCAGCTGATGCACCAGTCGGCGTACCAGTCCAGCAGCACTGGCTGGCCGGCGGCCTTGGCCTGGGCCAACGCAGCTTCCAGTGCGGCGGGGGTAATGATGGTCTGCCAGCTATCCGCCTGCACCGCCGGCCCGTTGCCGGTGGCCACCAGGGTTGCCGGCGGCAGCGGGCGCAGCGGGTCGCCCTGGCCGCTGAGGGCGCCGTACCAGCAGGCCAGGGCGTACACCAGCAGGGCCAGACCGAGCAGTTGGGCCAGGCGCTGGCGCGCGGGCTTGACCACGAATTCGAGGGCGCCGAGGAACAGCGCCACGCCAGCGGCGAGGAAACCGACCAGCAGCAAGGTCAGCGGGCCTGGCAGCACTCGGCTGAGCAAGCCGATGGCCAAGCCCAGCAGCAGGACGCCGATGGCGTTTTTCACCGTGTTCAGCCAAGGGCCGCTCTTCGGCAGCCAGGCTGCGCCGCCGGTGGCCACCAGCAGCAATGGTGCGCCCATGCCCAGGCCCAGGGCGAACAGCTTGAGTGCGCCACCCAGAGCATCGCCGCTGGCGCTGATGTACAGCAGCGCACCGGCCAGCGGCGCCG
This sequence comes from Pseudomonas sp. 32_A, assembly GCF_017490905.1. Classification (NCBI taxonomy): domain Bacteria; kingdom Pseudomonadati; phylum Pseudomonadota; class Gammaproteobacteria; order Pseudomonadales; family Pseudomonadaceae; genus Pseudomonas; species Pseudomonas sp. 32_A. The sequence continues at coordinate 36,939 of NZ_JAFGYI010000027.1, forward strand.
ACACACAGGGCGAAACCAGCAGGCTGGAGAGTACGCCCAGTATTGCCGCGCCCAGCAGCGAGCCGCCTCGGGTGTGGCTGGCGACATTGTTCAGTCGGTTGTTCAGGGCTTGCGGCAGTTTCAGTTCGAACAGGCCGAACATGGCCAGGGCGAACACCACGAAGAACAGCGCGAAGGGCACCAGCACCCAGGCCGACTGCAGGCGCGCCTGCAGGTTCAGGCCGGCGCCGAACAACCCCATCAGGGCTCCGAGTACCGCGAAGCTGGCTGCCATCGGCAGCACGTAGGCCAGTGACAACGCCAGCCCGCGCAGGCCGCCGGCCTGGCCACGCAGCACCACGCCGGAGAGGATCGGCAGCATCGGCAGCACGCAGGGGGTGAACGTCAGGCCGACCCCGGCAATGAAGAACAGCAGCAGCGACTTCCAGCTCCAGGCGTGTTCAGCGCTGGCCGGGGTGCTTGCGCGGCCTTCGCCATCAATGCTCAGGCGTGCGGTTTCCGGTGGGTAGCACAGGCCTTTGTCAGCGCAGCCCTGGTAGCCCACCAGCAGGGTGAAGGCACGCGGGTCGTTGCGCGGCAGCTCGATATCGAGCACGCCGTGGTACACCTCGACATCGCCGAAGAATTCATCGTGCTTGGCTTCGCCCTCGGGGATGCTTGGTGTGCCCAGGGCAATGTCGGCCGGTTCGGTGCGGAACTGGAAACGGTGCCGGTAAAGGTAGTAGCCGTCGGTAGCGACGAAGCGCAGCTTGATGGTTTGCGCATCGGCCTGGACCAGGCTGAGCTTGAAGGCCTCGTGTACCGGCAGGAAGTCGGCGTTGTTGGCCAGCGAGGCTGCGCCGAGGGTGGCGCTGGGGCGGTTGTCGAGCAGGCCCGCGGCGAAGACAGGGCTGGCCAGCAGCAGGAACAGCAGGAAAAACAGGCGGCGCATGGCGGACTCGCGAGGTGGAACGTGCTGGGCATGATAGCGGAGTTGGTGCGGGTTGGGGCCATGCTGGTATCGGGGGCGACACATGGCCGCTGGCTCATGTGCTGCCTGTGCCGGCCTCTTCGCGGGTAAACCCGCTCCCACCTCGACCGCATGGGCTTCAAGCCCTGCGCTGACCCTGTGGGAGCGGGTTTACCCGCGAAGAGGCCAGCACAGGCCAACCTAGACTCTGAATGCCCGCACCGCCCGGTTCAGCTCACCCCCCAGGCTCAGCAACTGCTCCCCTTGCTCGCGCCCCTCGCCAATGCGCTGCAGGTTGTCCTCACCCAACTCATGAATCCGCTCGCTGTGGTCGCGGATCTCGCTCACGGCTCCACTCTGCTGCGCCGTGACATCGGCAATCCGCACCGCAGTGTCCGAAATGGTGCGAATGGCGCAGACAATCTCGTCCAGCGCCCCATCCGCCGCCTGGGCCTGGTTGGCCGTGGCCTCGGCATGCTCAAGCTGCGCACGCATCCCGGCCACCGAACTTCTGGCTGCCTGCTGCAAGCGGTCGATCAGGGCCTGAATTTCGCCGGTAGCCCCGGTGGTGCGCTGTGCCAGCGAACGCACCTCATCGGCAACCACGGCAAAGCCACGGCCCATTTCACCGGCGCGGGCCGCTTCGATCGCGGCATTCAGCGCCAGCAGGTTGGTCTGCTCGGCGATCGAGCGGATCACCGTCAGCACGCCGCCGATGGTTGCAGACTCCTCCGCCAGTTGTTCGATCATGCGGGCGTTGCCCTGCACCTCGTCGACCAGCTCACGCAAACCCGACAGGCTCTGGCCGATCACCGCCTGGCCCTGCTCCACTGCACGCCCTGCATCGCGGCTGGCATCGGCTGCGGCGCTGGCGTCGCCGGCCACTTGCTGGATGGTCGCTTCCAGTTCGCCCAGGGCATCGCGGATCTGCCCGGTGTCGCCGGCCTGGCGTTCGGCGCCGTCATGCAGGGCGGCGCTCATGCCGGCCAGGGCATGGCTGCTGCCAGCCACCTGCTCGGCGTTGTGGCGGATGGTGCCGACCAGCTCCACAAGGTACTGGCGCAGGCGGTTGAGCGATTCCTGGATGTCGCGCAGTTCGCGGTTGGTCCTGCCCAGGGCAATGACCTCGGCGAAGTTACCCTCGGCCCAGCGCGACAGGGCTGGGGCCAGGCCGGTAAGGGTACGCGCCAGGCGGCGTTGCAAGGTGTCGATAAGCAGGGCGATAAGCAGGATCAGGCCGATCATCAGGCCCTGGATGATGCGTACTTCGGCGGCAATTTTCGCATGCAGGGCGCGTACCTCGGGCTCCAGCGCCGCAATGGCCTGCTGCACGGCCTCCAGGCGCTGGCCGGTGCTGGCGGCCAGGGCGACGCGGCGCTCGATCTGTTCGCGGGTGCGCTGCAGTTCGGACGGGTAGCGGCCGAGCAGGCTCTGCAGCTCGCGCTTGAGGCCAACGGCAATGTCTTCCTGTTGGGTGCTGGCCTGGGTTTCCAGGCCCATCAAAGCGGCGAAGTCGTCGGCACCGGATTCAGCGGTGCGGGTTACGCCCAGCAAGGGCAAGGCATCGATCGCCTGGGCCTGGGCGCGGATCAGTTGCAGCTCGCGCTCCACTTCGTCGGCCAGCTCCGGGCGGCCGCTGCTGACCAACTTGTCCCGGGCCAGCGACAGGCGCCCGAGGTGCACGGTGGCGTCGAGCAGTGGCACCAGGTAGCGGTTGGCGTCGGCGCTGCCGCTGTCGCGGGCGTAGCCGGCCAGTTGTTCGAAGTTGGCGCCCAGTTCCCGCTCGGCCTGCAGCAGCAGCGCTTGCGGGTCGCCGGCCAGCTTGCCCGCGGCCAGCAGCTCTTCGGCGGTAAAGGCTTGCAGGTTGTCCAGGCTGGGGCGCAGTTTGTCGGCCAGTTCGCCAGGCCATGCGGCCAGCGCGGCCTGCAGCTGCTGGTTGGCCTCCATCGCCGCAGCGTGGCGCAGGGCATCGCCGCTGCCCAGGTAGGCCTGAATGTTGCGGGCCGCCTGGTTCTGGAACTGCTGGGACAGGCCCAGGTAGCGCTCCATCAGTTGGTAGGGGCGCTCCAGGGCCCGCTGCGACCACCACAAGGTGGCGCCCAGGGCGATACACACGGTTACCAGCAACAGGGTGTTGAAATTGGTCAGCCACTTCAGGCGCATAGCCGCGAGCTTCCTGCGGGGGAGGGGAGAGGTCGGTGGCTGAAGTTATTGCGATTTTGTGACGGGGTGATGACGACAGGCGGTTGGCGCCATAAAAAAGTGGCACAGTGCCTCTATTCTAACCTGTGCCGGCCTCTTCGCGGCTAAAGCCGCTCCCACAGGGACTGCGCAATCCCTGTGGGAGCGGCTTTAGCCGCGAAGAGGCCGGCACAGGCAAAGTTTGATTCAGGGCTCTACACGCACCACACAATTACGCCCGGCATGCTTGGCCCGATACAGCGCCTCGTCCGCCGCACTGGCCATGGTCAGCGCGTCCAGCCCCTCATCCAGCTGCACCACCCCTGCACTGAAGGTGCACTGCAAGTCCCGCGGCTGCGCCGGGTAGAGTATCTCGGCAAAGCGCCGGCGGATTTCGTCCAGCACCTTGTGCGCTGCGTCCAGTGCGGTATTGGGCATGACAATGGCGAACTCTTCACCACCGTAACGGCCAATGAAATCGGTCTTGCGCAAGCGCTGCTTGAGAAACAGCGCCAGGCTTTTGATCACTCGGTCGCCCATGGGGTGGCCGTGGCGGTCGTTGATCTTCTTGAAGTGGTCGATGTCGAGCATCGCAAAACTCAACGGCTGCTGCTCGCGACGGGCGCGGAAGCTGCAGTCTTCCAGCAGTTGCAGGATGTGGGTGTGGTTGTACAACCCGGTCAGGCTGTCGCGCACCATGCGCGCCTTCAGGTGCCGGGCACGGGCGGCGCGGTTGCGCACGGTGGTGATCAGGTGGCGTGAGCGAAACGGTTTGGTCAGGAAGTCATCACCGCCTTCGCTCATGGCATCCAGCTGCTTGTCCAGGTCGTCCTCGGCAGACAGGTAGATGATCGGCACGCTGACATAACGGTCGCTGTGACGGATCACCTTGGCCAGCTCAGGGCCGGTGCAGGCTGGCATGTACAGGTCGAGGATGATCAGGTCGGGCTGGAAGTCGGCCAGCTCGGCCATGGTGCGGATCGGGTCGGTCAGGCTGCGGGTGATCATGCCGGCGCTGGCCAGCACACGCTCGGTGTACAGGGCTTGGGTGCGCGAGTCGTCGATGATCAGCACGCGCAACGGGTCGTGCGGGGTGGTATTGGTCAGCAGTTCGACCTTTTCCAGCAGGCTGGAGGCTTCCAGGGTGCCGGTGAGGAAGTCCTGGCCACCGGCGCGCACTGCTGCCAGGCGGGTCGGGGTGTCGGTTTCGTGGTGGCTGAAGAACAGCAGCGGTATATGTCGGGCCAGCCCCTGCTGCACCTGGGCAGCCAGCAGCAGGCCTTGGCCGGCACCATTGAAGTCGACATCCATGATGATGGCCGAGGGCGGATATTCGCTGATCGAGGCCAGAAAAGCTGCGGCGCTGGCAAGCGTCTGCACCACCAGGCCAAAGAATTCCAGTTGCTGGGCCAGGCGCTGGGCTCGCTCGTGGTCCTGCAGCAGGATGTACACCGGCCTGCGCAGGGGCGGCAGCAGCACCTGGTCGAGCGGGTCGTCCTTGCGCAGGCCGCTACGCGTCAGCTGTTGGGCGGGGCACAGCGGGCTCGGCTCGGCTGCTTGGCTCATGTCCTGGCTACTTGTAGGTTGGGGTGTGCAGGGGCAATGATGGCTCTATGCTAGCAGTTCTTTTCAGGCGCGTGACTGCCCTGCATCAACAAAGCGGCCAGAACGATTATTCAGTTGCTGACCGATTGGTCGCTTATGCGTAAGGCGGTGTCTGCTTTATAGTGCTGCCACGCGGGCTTGCCGTGGCACCCTGGCGCAGGCCTGTGGTCCAAGCCCCTGAACCGTCGTGACTGATTAAGGACAAAGCCATGCTGGACTGGAAAAACCGTGAGGCCAAAGCCGAGCCCCGCGAGCGTGTCGACGGCCGTGGCGCCGCTGCCCGTAGCTACCTTGGCGGCCTCTGGAGCCGTGCCCTGGGGACCCTGATCGGGTTGTACCTGCTGGTGTGTATCGGCCTTGGCTGGTACTGGAGCCAGGAGCCGGAGCTGTTCCCGGTGCAGCAGAGCGCCCAGGCTGCAGCCGAGCGCACTGGCCAGCAGATGGTGGTGGGCTACACCACTATCGAAACCCTCAAGACCGTGGCCGGCACCTTGCTGAACAAGCCGGGTGGCTACATTTCCAACGACCGCTTCCCGCCAGGGCTGTGGATGGACAACATGCCGAGCTGGGAATATGGCGTATTGGTCCAGGTGCGCGACCTGTCCCGCGCCCTGCGCAAGGACTTCGCACGTTCGCAGTCGCAGTCCACCGAAGACGCCGACCTGGCCAAGGCCGAGCCGCGGTTCAACTTCGACAACAAGAGCTGGATCCTGCCGTCGAGCGAGTCGGAGTTCGAAGAGGGCATCAAGTCGCTTACCCGCTACCAGACCCGTCTGGCTGCCGGCGACAAGGGTGCGATCTTCTACACCCGTGCCGACAACCTGAACAACTGGCTGGGTGATGTGGCCACCCGCCTGGGCTCGCTGTCGCAGCGCCTGTCGGCCAGCGTTGGCCGGGTCAAGCTCAACACCACGCTGAAGACCGAGTCGGTGGTCGCCGGCCAGGCGCCGCAGGTGGACGAGGAACTGGTGGAAACCCCATGGCTGCAGATCGACAACGTGTTCTACGAAGCCCGTGGCCAGGCCTGGGCGCTGTCGCACCTGCTGCGCGCCATCGAGGTGGACTTTGCCGACGTGCTGGCGAAGAAGAACGCCACGGTCAGCGTGCGCCAGATCATCCGTGAGCTGGAAGCCTCGCAGGAAGCACTGTGGAGCCCGATGGTGCTCAATGGCAGCGGCTTCGGCATGTGGGCCAACCACTCGCTGGTCATGGCCAACTACATTTCCCGCGCCAACGCGGCGGTCATCGACCTGCGTCAGCTGCTGTCGCAAGGTTGATGATGGCTATCAGCCCGAACGAGGCCGCCCACCGGGCAGCTTCCGACCGAGAACTGGTCACCTGGGTGGACGAAGCCGACCAGGTGCTGGGGGCCTTGCCCCGTGCCGAACTGCGCGAGCGCGGCCTGATCGGGCGTTGCACGTTCATTCTGCTGTTCAACAGTGCCGGTGAACTGTGCGTGCACCGGCGCACCCTGAGCAAGGCGCTGTACCCGGGGTACTGGGATGTGGCGGCAGGCGGCATGGTGACGGCCGGGGAGGCGTATGCCGATTCGGCAGCGCGAGAGCTGGCCGAGGAGCTGGGGATCGACGGTGTGGAGCTGCGTTTTCATGAGCGGTTCTACTTTGACCAGCCGGATAACCACTTGTGGTGTGCGGTGTATTCGGCGGTGTCGAATGCGCCGTTGCGCTTGCAGCCGGAAGAGGTGATCGAGGCGCGCTTCATTGGTCTGGAGCAGGCTGAGCAAGAAAGCCTGACGAAGCCGTATTGCCCGGACTCGTTGGCGGCGTTGCAGCGCTATAAAGCCAGCCTCAAATAGATGCGTGGGCCATGCCGGCCCCTTCGCGGGTAAACCCGCTCCCACAGGGATTTCACAGGCCGTGAAACCTGCGCAATACCTGTGGGAGCGGGTTTACCCGCGAAGGGGTCGCAAAACATTCGCAAAATGCCGCATTCCGGTACTTAGCAACAGCCGGATTTATCGTTACACTGCGCGCCCTTTTCGGGCTGCCGCAGGTCTTGCGGTGGTAGCGCCGCCCCTGCCAGAGTGGGGCTTCGCGGTCGGGCTCAACCCCCTGGGGCCGACCAGTTTTTGTCCTCAGCACAGAGGAACAAAAGTGGCCAAGAAAGCTTCTTCCTTCGCCGCCCTTGGCGGTCTCGTTTACTCCACCGACGCCGGTCGGCACTGCCCCGACTGTGGCCAGCCGGTGGATGCCTGTACCTGCAAGCAGCAGGTCATCCCCGAAGGCGATGGCATTGCCCGTGTGCGCCGCGAAAGCAAGGGCCGCGGCGGCAAGACCGTGACCACCGTCACCGGCGTGCCGCTGCCGCTCGACCAGCTCAAGGAGCTGGCCGCTACCCTCAAGCGCCGTTGCGGTACCGGTGGCGCCCTGAAGGATGGGGTCATCGAAATCCAGGGCGACCATGTCGAGCTGCTGATCGGTGAGCTGACCAAACAGGGCTTCAAGGCGAAAAAGTCCGGCGGCTGATGCGGCCACGCGATTTTTTGCCCAGTGCTTTCTAAACTCGTTGCCATGACCAGGGTCTACCCCAGGGCACGGACGAATCGTCATTTTTGGCTTTTACACTGCGCCCGCCACCTTGCGGGGCAGTGTCTTCGACTTATCTATAGGGGACTTGAATGTCCGTACGACGCACACGCAAAGACGATGGTAGCCAATGGACCGTGGCCGACAGCCGCAGTGTTTATGGTATCCGCCATTGGGGCGCTGGTTATTTCGCCATCAATGAAGCCGGGCGCGTCGAAGTGCGCCCCAACGGCCCGAAAAGCGCACCGATCGACCTGTTCGAACAGGTCGACGAATTGCGCCAGAGCGGCTTGTCGCTGCCATTGCTGGTGCGCTTCCCCGACATTCTGCAGGACCGCGTGCGCCAGCTGACCGGCGCCTTCGATGCCAACATCGCGCGCCTGGAATACCAGAGCAAGTACACCGCGCTGTACCCGATCAAGGTCAACCAGCAGGAAGCGGTGGTGGAAAACATCATCGCCACGCAGAACGTCTCCATTGGCCTGGAAGCCGGCTCCAAGCCAGAGCTGCTGGCCGTGCTGGCGCTGGCACCGAAGGGCGGCACCATCGTCTGCAACGGCTACAAGGACCGCGAGTTCATCCGCCTGGCGCTGATGGGCCAGAAGCTTGGCCACAACGTGTTCATCGTCATCGAGAAAGAGTCGGAAGTGGCTCTGGTGATCGAGGAGGCCGCCGAGCTCAAGGTCAAGCCACAGGTCGGCCTGCGTGTACGGCTGTCGTCGCTGGCTTCGAGCAAGTGGGCCGACACTGGCGGCGAGAAGTCCAAGTTCGGCTTGTCCGCCGCCCAGCTGATTTCGGTGGTTCAGCGCTTCCGCGATGCCGGCCTGGACCAGGGTATCCGCCTGCTGCACTTCCACATGGGTTCGCAGATTGCCAACCTGGCCGACTACCAGCACGGCTTCAAGGAAGCCATCCGTTACTACGGTGAGCTGCGTGCGCTGGGCCTGCCGGTCGACCATATCGATGTGGGCGGCGGTTTGGGCGTGGACTACGACGGTACCCACTCGCGCAATGCCAGCTCGATCAACTACGACATGGACGACTACGCCGGCGTGGTGGTGGGCATGCTCAAGGAGTTCTGCGACGCGCAGGGCCTGCCGCACCCGCACATCTTCTCCGAGAGCGGCCGTTCGCTGACCGCGCACCACGCCATGCTGGTCATCCAGGTGACCGACGTCGAGAAGCACAACGACGACGTGCCGACCATCGAGAACAAGGAAGCCCTGCCCGAGACCGTGCAGTGGCTGGTCGACCTGCTCGGCCCGACCGACATAGAGATGGTGACCGAGACCTACTGGCGCGCCACCCACTACATGGGTGACGTGGCTGCGCAGTATGCCGATGGCAAGATCAGCCTGGCCGAGAAAGCCCTGGCCGAGCAGTGTTACTTTGCCGTGTGCCGCCGCCTGCACAACTCGCTGAAAGCCCGCCAGCGCTCGCACCGTCAGGTGCTGGACGAGCTGAACGACAAGCTGGCCGACAAGTACATCTGCAACTTCTCGGTGTTCCAGAGCCTGCCGGACACCTGGGCCATCGGCCAGGTACTGCCGATCATCCCGCTGCACCGCCTGGACGAAGAGCCGATGCGTCGTGCCGTGCTGCAGGACCTGACCTGCGACTCCGACGGCAAGATCAACCAGTACGTGGACGAGCAGAGCATCGAGACCAGCATGCCGGTGCATGCGGTGAAGGAGGGCGAGGATTACCTGCTGGGTGTGTTCCTGGTCGGTGCCTACCAGGAGATCCTCGGTGACATGCACAACCTGTTCGGTGACACCGACTCGGTGAACATCTACCAGAACGCCGACGGTAGTGTGTACCACGCCGGTATCGAGACCCACGATACCATCGAAGACATGCTGCGCTACGTGCACCTGTCGCCGGAGGAATTGATGACGCACTACCGTGACAAGGTGGCCAGCGCCAGGATCACCGCGCGTGAGCGGACCCAGTACCTGGATGCCCTGCGCCTTGGTCTGACCCGGTCTTCGTACCTGTCTTCCTGACTGCAAGAGGGGCCGCTATGCGGCCCCTTCTTTTTCTACTTTGGGTGAGCTGTTGCCGTGAGCTCGATAGTGATTGGCACAACAGCACCATTCTCTTTGAGAATCGATGTGCTCGAATAGCTGTACACCGTATCCTGAGTTCGGGCCGCTATTTTCAAACCCTCCACGTGCTCTATCGCGCCAGATTGCCGTGTCACCAGAAAAGGTTTAAGTCTCTCTAGATTCGGTAGTACCTGCTCATCTCGCTGGGTTTGTTCAGCCACAAAGTACAAATAAATCAGCGGCACCGTCGCCCCACCGTCATTGCTTAGCACTTCATAGACTGCGCTGTGTTTGCCAATAGGGGTGACAGAAACAACCTTGGTCAACACAGGTTTGGAGCCTGAGGTGAGAATCCATAGGGCTTGTCCGAGGGCGAGCAGAAGCAGGGCGGCTATCAGCCATTTAGTAGCCGAACGTCTTCGCATATCTGATACCTGCCTTGATCCATTCCTGATCTTCGGGATCGTCACCATAAGGCGGGTCCCCCCACCATGAGCCAAATGTAGAGTTACTGGTGCCAGCACGGCTTTGCGCCCACCCGGCGCCTCTCAACAAGAATTCTTCCGAGAGACCAGCAGCAGTTCCGGTTGCGCCGTAATTGAAATTTCCCAAGGCCTCATACTTCCTTCCTTGTTGCTTGTAGTCCCACTTACCTCCATTTCGAACCATGGAATAGAACCACGATATTAAAAAGCCGGTGCCGCCATTTTTGAAGTAATCACGCTCTCGGCTGGCAGCATGCATGTAGCTCATTACACAGACGCCAGAAGGTGCAGGTGGTGGGTACATGATGGCTCCTTGCTCATGGCATGGAAGATGACGCCCCCTCCGTGGGCAGAGCTCTTTTTTTGCCTTGAGCCATCTAATGCAGTCAACTGAGCAATTCTTTCATATTGTGTTCTCCTGCTCCGCCACCCACTTGTCTTGCAGGTTCAATTTCCACCCCACCCACCCCAGCGTCACCGCCCGCAACGCCATGAACCCGAGGAAGGCCAACCACAACCCATGGTTGCCAAACCCACCCATGAGCACGCCCAACGGAAGCGCAATCAGCACCGACAGCAACATCGCATTGCGCATCTCCCGCGCCCGGGTCGCGCCAATGAACAGCCCATCCAGCAAGTAGCTCCATACCGCAATCAACGGCAGCAATGCCAGGTACGGCAGGTACGGATAAGCCGCTGCCCGAACGCTCTCGATGTCGGTCTGCAAATCGATGAACAGGTGCCCACCCAGCAGGAACAACCCGGCAAACCCCACGCTGGTGATCATCGACCAACCACAGGCCACCACCAGCGAGCGGCGCAGGGTGTCGCGGTCGCGGGCGCCAATGGCATGGCCGCACAGGGCCTCCACCGCATGCGCCAACCCGTCGAGCGCATAGGCAGTCAGCAGCAGGCCGTTAAGCAGCAGGGCATTGGCCGCCACGGTAGCCTCACCGAGGCGTGCGCCCTGCACGGTTATCAGCAGGAACACCAGTTGCAGCGCCAGGCTGCGCAGGAAGATGTCGCGGTTCACCGCCAGCAGCGGCCGCCAGGCCTGCCAGCGCTTGAGCGCCGCCCATACGATCTGCCCTGGGTAGGCACGCAAGGCCGGGCGTGTCAGGGCCAGGCCGAGCAGGGCAGCGCTCCATTCGGCAATCACCGACGCCCGCGCCGAACCCAGCACGCCCCAGTTCAGGCCAAGCACGAACCACAGGTTCAAGGCGATGTTCAGCAGGTTGGTGGTCAGCAGGATGGCCAGCGGCGCCCGCGCGTTCTGGGTGCCGAGGAACCAGCCGACCAGGGCGTAGCTGGCCAGTGCCGCCGGCAGGCCGAGCAGGCGGGTATGGAAGAAGTCTTCGGTGGCGTGCTGCAGAGCCGCGCTGGGTTGCATCGCGTGCAACGCCAGCTGGCTGAAGGGCAGCGCCAGCAGGCCGATCAGCAGGGCGAAGCCGACTGCCAGCAAAAGCCCTTGTACCAGCACTTGGCGCAACGCTGCACCGTCGCCACGGCCGGCGGCCTGAGCAGCGAAACCGGTGGAGCCCATGCGCAGGAAGCCCATCAGGCCGACCATGAAGGTGAACAGCGTGGCACCCACGGCCACGGCACCCAACTGGTGGGCGTGAGGGAGGTGGCCGATGACCGTGCTGTCGACCAGGGCTACCAGCGGCACGGAGATGTTGGACAGGATCATCGGCGCGGCCAGGGCCCAGACCTTGTGGTGGGTGGGGCGGTGGTGCCAGTCGGTGGTCAGTGAGGTCATCGGGTGTCCTGGGAAATTCTGGGGCTGCTGCGCAGCCCTTTCGCGACACAAGGCCGCTCCCACAGGGATCGTGTAAACCGGAAGCCTGTGCAGTACCTGTGGGAGCGGCCTTGCGTCGCGAAAGGGACGCAAAGCGCCCCGCTTTTGTAAATTGCCAGCAGTGTACCGGCCATGCAGCTAATTCGCGCGACCATAGTTGCGCTATAGTTGCTGCCCTCACGTACACGCTGCCTAAGAGTTCTACTCCATGTTCAACAAAGGATTGTTGCTGGCCTGCGCGCTGGCTTTGCTCAGTGCCTGTGACTCTTCGACGCCGGACAAGCCGGCGCCATCCGAAAAACCGGCGGCCACAGCGCCCGCCGCCACCCCGGCTCCCCAGCGCGAAGACCCGGCTGTACTCGCCAAACGCTACGAGGGCCGCGAGCTGACGGTGCTGGATGTTTCCGAAGTGCAGCTCGATGGCGCTGCAACGCTGTCGATCAGTTTCTCCGCGCCGCTTGATGCCAAGCAGGATTTCGCCAGCAAAGTGCATCTGGTCGATACCGTCAAAGGCAAGCTCGACGGCGCCTGGGAGCTTACCGACAACCAGATGGAGCTGCGCCTGCGCCACCTGGAGCCGCAGCGCAAGCTGGTGCTGACCGTCGACAAGGGCCTGCTGGCGGTCAACGGCAAGCAGCTGGACAGCGAGTCGATAACCCGCCTGGAAACCCGCGACATGCAACCGACCATCGGCTTCGCCAGCCGCGGTTCGCTGCTGCCCACGCGGCTGGCCGAGGGCCTGCCGGTGATCGCCCTCAACGTCGACAAGGTCGATGTCGAATTCTTCCGCGTGAAGCCGGACATGCTCTCGACTTTCTTGGCCAACTGGGGGCGCAACAGCAGCCTGTACTACTACCAGTCCAAGGAAACCCTGGACATGGCCGAGCTGGTCTACAGCGGCCGCTTCGACCTCAACCCCGCACGCAACACCCGCGAGACCGTGCTGCTGCCGATCGCCGGTATCAAGCCGCTGCAGGAGCCAGGCGTGTACCTGGCGGTGATGCGTGCCTCGGGCACCTACGACTACTCGCAACCCGCGACCCTGTTCACCCTCAGCGATATCGGCGTGTCCGCGCACCGCTACCGAGACCGCCTCGATGTGTTCGCCCAGGCCCTGGAAGGCGGCAAGGCCATGAGTGGCGTGAACCTGGAAATCCATGACGACAAGGGCAAGCTGCTGGCCCAGGCCAGCACCGATAGCGATGGCCATGCCCAACTGCCGATCACGCCCAAGGCCGACACCCTGATCGCCACCCAGGGTGTGCACACCACCCTGCTGCGCCTGAGCAGCGCGGCGCTGGACCTGGCCGAGTTCGACATCACCGGCCCGCAGGCCAACCCGCTGCAGTTCTTCATCTTCGGCCCGCGTGACCTGTATCGCCCAGGCGAAACGGTGTTGCTCAACGGCCTGCTGCGCGACCAGGACGGCAAGCCGGTCAAGGCCCAGCCGGTGAGCGTGGAGGTGCGCCGCCCGGACGAGCAGGTCAGCCGCAAGTTCGTCTGGGAAGCCGACGGCAATGGCCTGTACCAGTACCAGATGCAGTTGGCCGGCGAAGCCCCGACCGGCCGCTGGCAACTGCTGCTCGACCTGGGTGGCGGGCGCAAGCAGGTGTATGAATTCCTCGTCGAAGATTTCCTGCCCGAGCGCCTGGCGCTGGAACTCAAGGGCAGCAGCAAACCGTTGTCTCCGGATCAGGGTGCGCGCATCCAGGTCAATGGCCGTTACCTCTACGGCGCCCCGGCTGCCGGCAACCGCCTGAGCGGCCAGGCCTATGTTCGCCCGCTGCGCGAGGCGGTACCGGCGCTGCCTGGCTACCAGTTCGGCTCGGTCACCGAAACCGAGCTGAACCAGGACCTGGAGCTGGACGAAGTCACCCTCGACCAGGCCGGTAAGGCCGTGGTCGACATCGAAAGCCGCTGGGCCGAAGCCCGCTCGCCGCTGCAACTGACCGTGCAGGCCAGCCTGCAGGAGTCGGGTGGCCGGCCGATCACCCGGCGCCTGGAACAACCCATCTGGCCGGCCGAGCGACTGCCGGGCCTGCGCGGCCTGTTCGACGGCGAGGAAACCGACAGTGACGGGCCGGTGGAGTTCGAGTTCCTGGTGGCCGACCGCAACGGCAAGAAGCTGGCGGCCAACGACCTCAAGGTGCGGCTGGTACGCGAGCGCCGTGACTACTACTGGAACTACTCGCAGAGCGATGGCTGGAGCTACGCCTACAACGAGAAGTTCCTCACCCAGAGCGAAGAGACCGTCAGCGTCAAGGCCGGCTCCACTGCCAAGCTGAGCTTCCAGGTGGAATGGGGCCCGTACCGTGTCGAGGTGGAAGACCCGCAGACTGGCCTGGTGTCCAGCGCGCGCTTCTGGGCCGGCTATCGCGCCCAGGACAACGCCGAAGGCGGTGCGGTGCGGCCGGACCAGGTCAAGCTGGCGCTAGACAAACCGGCCTACGCCGACGGCGCTACCGCCAAGGTTACCGTCACCCCGCCCGCAGCCGGCAGTGGCTACCTGATGATCGAGTCCAGCGATGGCCCGCTGTGGTGGCAGGAGATTGACGTACCCGCCGAGGGCAAGACGTTCGACGTGGAGCTGGACAAGCAGTGGGCACGCCACGACCTGTACATCAGCGCGCTGGTGATCCGCCCGGGTGAGCGCAAGGCCAACGCCACGCCGAAACGCGCGGTAGGCGTGCTGCACCTGCCGCTGAACCGCGCCGAACGCAAGTTGGCGGTGAGCCTGCAGGCACCGGAGAAAATGCGTCCGAAACAGCCGCTGACCGTGAAGATCAAGGCTGCAAATGCCGATGGCAGCGTGCCCAAACAGGTGCATGTGCTGTTGTCGGCGGTGGATGTGGGCATCCTCAACATTACCGATTTCAAGACCCCCGACCCGTTCGCCAGCCTGTTCGGGCGCAAGGCCTACGGTGCTGACCAGCTGGATATCTACGGCCAGTTGATCGAAGCCGGCCAGGGCCGCCTGGCCAGCCTGGCATTTGGCGGTGACGCGGCGATGGCCAAGGGTGGCAAGCGCCCCAACACCACTGTGACCATCGTCGCCCAGCAGAGCCTGCCGGTGACCCTGGACGACAAGGGCGAGGGCCAGGCCACGGTCGATATCCCTGACTTCAATGGCGAACTGCGGCTCATGGCCCAGGCCTGGACCGAGGAACAGTTCGGCATGGCCGAAGGCAAGACCGTGGTCGCCGCGCCGCTGATCGCCGAGCTCTCGGCGCCGCGTTTCCTGGCCGGTGGCGACCGCACCAGCCTGGCGCTGGACCTCGCCAACCTGTCAGGGCGTGCCCAGCAGCTGAACGTCGAAATCGGTACCGAAGGTCAGCTGAGTCTGGCGGCCAACGCCGTGCAGAACGTTGCCCTGGCTGAAGGCCAGCGCTCGACGTTGATGATCCCGGTACAGGCCCAGGGTGGCCTGGGGCAAGGCAAGATGCATGTGCGGGTCACTGGCCTGCAGCTGCCCAACGAGCCGACCGGCGCGTTCGAGCGCGAGTGGACGCTGGGCGTGCGCCCGGCCTACCCGGCGATGCTCAAGCACTACCGCGTGGCCTTGAAGGACCAGCCATGGACCCTGCCTGAAGCAGACCTGGCCGCCTTCGAACCCGCCGGGCTTGAAGCCAGCCTGGCCTTGTCGAGCCGGCCGCCGCTGAACCTGGCCGAGCAGATCCGTGCCCTCGAAGCCTACCCTTACGGTTGCCTGGAGCAGACCACCAGCGGCCTCTACCCGTCGCTGTATGCCGATGCCGACAGCCTGAAGCGCCTGGGCATCAAGGGCGAGCCTGCCGATGTGCGCAAGCGCAAGATCGAGATGGGTATCGAGCACCTGCTGGGCATGCAGCGCTACAACGGCAGCTTCGGCCTGTGGAGCTCGGACAGCGAAGAAGAGTACTGGCTGACCGCCTATGTCACCGACTTCCTGCTGCGCGCCCGTGACCAAGGCTATGGTGTGCCGGCCGAAGCGCTGAAGAAGGCCAGCGAACGCCTGTTGCGCTACCTGCAGGAGCGCAACCTGATCGAAGTCGACTACAGCGAGAACGCCGAACACACCCGGTTCGCCGTGCAGGCTTATGCGGCGTTGGTGCTGTCGCGCAGTCAGCAGGCGCCGTTGGGCGCTTTGCGTGGCCTGTTCGAACGCCGCGCCGACGCCCGCTCTGGCCTGCCGCTGGTGCAACTGGCGGTGGCGCTGGACAAGATGGGCGACAAGCCGCGTGCCGAGCAGGCCCTGCAGGCGGGCCTGGGCATCAGCCGCGGTAAAGGCTGGATGGCCGACTATGGTAGCGCTCTGCGCGACCAGGCACTGATCCTGGCGCTGCTGCAGGAAAGCAACCTGGCCAGCCGTCAGGTCGACCAGCGCCTGTTCGCCCTGTCGGATGAGCTGGCGGCCAACCGCTGGCTGTCGACCCAGGAGCGCAATGCGCTGTTCCTGGCCGGCCGTGGCCTGCTGGGCAAGCCGGAAGGCCAGTGGCAGGCGCGCCTGGACAGCGCGGGCGAAGTTCGCGAGTTCAACAATGCCGAGTCCGGCATGAAGCTCGAAGGCCCGTTGCTGGCTTCGCCGCTGAGCGTGCAGAACCAAGGCAGCGAGACGCTGTACCAGCAACTGACCTTGTCGGGTTACCCACGCCAGGCGCCTGCTGCCAGCGGCAACGGCATGCAGATCCGCCGTGAGTACCTGGGCATGAATGGCCAGCCGTTGGACCTGCACAACCTGCGCAGCGGCGACCTGGTGTTGGTGCACCTGGCGCTCAAGGCTGAAGACAGGGTGCCGGATGCGCTGGTGGTGGACTTGCTACCGGCAGGCCTGGAGCTGGAAAACCAGAACCTGGCGCAGAGTGCCGCCAGCCTGGACAACGCCAGCAGTGCGGTGAAGGAATGGCGCGAGTCGATGCAGAACGCCAGCGTTGTGCACCAGGAATATCGCGATGACCGTTACGTCGCGGCGCTCAAGCTGGACAGCTACGGCACCACCCACCTGCTTTACCTGGCACGGGCGGTGACCCCGGGCACCTACCGCGTGCCGCCGCCGCAGGTCGAATCGATGTACCGGCCAAACCTGCAGGCCGTGGGGGATGGGCAAGGGGAGATGACCGTAAAAGCCCGCTAAGCACCTGCCTTGCGCGCACTATGTGGGAGCGGCCTTGTGTCGCGAAAGGGCCGCAAAGCGGCCCCGGCATTTCAAGCGGCGGAGCTGAGATCCTGGGGCTGCTGCGCAGCCCTTTCGCGACACAAGGCCGCTCCCACAGGCCTGCGCCGGGCAGTTCAATGTCAGTGAATCACCCAGCTCATAACCCACAACCCCAGCAGCAGCCAGATGATCCCGAGGATGATCGAGGCGCGCATGAACGCACGGATGGCCGAATACAGCAGCGCCAACCCGACGATCAGGGCGAGGATGCTGAGCAGTGAGGTGTCCATGCCCAAGGTGCGCGCCAGGCCATCGATGAAATTGCCACCGGCATTGGCCAGCAGGTTGAACAGCCCGCTCAATGCGTCGACGATGAAGCGGATCAACGACCCCAGCGCCTGGCCCAGCCACTCGAAAAAACCTTCTACATGCATAGTTGCTTCCTGATGAACGAATCGGCGATGTTGCCGTTCCCAAGCCTTTGGCCATCACCTGGCCAGGTCGGTTCCCGATGCCAAGCTTAACGCGGCCGCGTACCCGTGCGGGCAGGCTGTTGCGCGCCACAGTGATCGGCTTGGTGGTGCTGTTCGGCCTGTTGTGGCTGGCCGACCGCCTCTGGCCGCTGCCCATGCCCGGCGACGACCTGGCCCGGGTGGTGCTGGCCGAGGACGGCACGCCGCTGTGGCGCTTCGCCGATGCCGATGGCGTGTGGCGCTACCCGGTCAGCCCCGACGAGGTTTCGCCGCTGTATCTGCAGGCGTTGCTCACCTACGAGGACCGCTGGTTCTACAGCCACCCCGGGGTCAATCCGCTGGCCCTGGCCCGCGCTGCCTGGCTGAACCTGCGTGGCGGGCGTGTGGTGTCGGGTGGCAGCACGCTGTCGATGCAGGTCGCGCGCCTGCTCGACCCGCATGAGCGCACCTTGGCCGGCAAGCTGCGCCAGTTGTGGCGCACGGCGCAGCTGGAATGGCATCTGTCCAAGCGCGAAATCCTGCAGATCTACCTGGACCGTGCGCCCTTCGGCGGCACCCTGCAGGGCGTGGCAGCCGCCAGCTGGGCCTACCTGGGCAAGTCGCCCATGCACCTGACCCCGTCCGAAGCGGCGCTGCTGGCCGTGCTGCCCCAGGCGCCCAGCCGCCTGCGCCCGGACCGCCACCCCGAACGAGCCCAGCGCGCCCGGGACAAAGTGCTGCAACGCCTGGCCGAATACCAGGTGTGGCCGGCTCGGCAAATCCGTGAGGCTGGCGAAGAACCGCTGGTGCTGGCGCCACGTCAGGAACCAACCCTGGCGCCGCTGCTGGCCCGGCGCCTGAACAGCGCCGACAGCCCGCCGCTGATCCGCACCACGCTCGACGCCGCGTTGCAGCGGCGCCTTGAAGACCTGCTGCTGGGCTGGCGCGCGCGGCTGCCGGAGCGCACCTCCGCCGCCATACTGGTGGTCGATGCGCAAACCATGGCGGTGCGTGCCTACCTCGGCTCGATCGACCTGGCCGACGAGCGCCGCTTCGGGCATGTCGACATGGTGCGTTCTTTGCGCTCGCCGGGCTCTACCCTCAAGCCGTTCCTCTACGGCATGGCACTGGATGACGGCCTGATCCATTCCGAGTCGCTGCTGCAGGATGTGCCGCGACGCTATGGCGACTACCGCCCCGGCAACTTCTCCATGGGCTTCAGCGGGCCGGTGTCGGCCAGTTCGGCGCTGGCGCTGTCGCTCAACCTGCCGGCGGTGCAGCTGCTGGAGGCCTACGGCCCGAAACGCTTTGCCGCGCAACTGCGCACGGCGGGCATGCCGCTGATACTGCCGCCCCTGGCCGAGCCCAACCTGTCGTTGATCCTGGGTGGCGCGGGTAGCCGCCTGGAGGATCTGGTGGGTGGCTACGCTGCGCTGGCGCGGGGTGGCAACAGTGCGCGGGTGCGCCTGCAACCGCAGGATCCGTTGCTGGAGCGGCGCCTGTTGTCACCGGGGGCTGCGTGGATCATCCGGCGCATCCTCAGCGGCCAGGCGCGCCCCGACCGCGACCCGCATGCCGAGCTGGTGCAACGCCCGCAACTGGCCTGGAAAACCGGCACCAGCTATGGCTTTCGCGACGCCTGGTCGATCGGCGTGGGCCCGCGCTACCTGATCGGCGTATGGATCGGCCGCCCCGACGGCACACCGGTACCCGGCCAATTCGGGCTGGCTTCGGCAGCGCCGCTGATGCTGCAGGTGCACGACCTGCTGAGCAACCGTGACAGCCAGCGTGGCATCAGCGTGCCGGTGGAGCGGGTGCCGGCGAATGTCGGTGTGGCGGCGATCTGTTGGCCGCTGGGCCAGCCAATGAACAAGCAGGACCCCAATTGCCGGCGACAGCGTTTCGCCTGGACTCTGGACGGCACTACGCCGCCAACCCTGCAGGCCGCCGACCAGCCACTCGGCCTGGGCCTGCGTGAAAGCGTATGGGTCAACGGCCAGGGGCTGCGCGTCGATGGCAGTTGCCCGGGCGCCAAGGCCCGCGACATCGCTCTATGGCCCGCGCCGCTGGAGCCTTGGCTGCCACGCGTGGAGCGGCGTGCGGCGCGCCTGCCGGCCATCGACCCGACCTGCCCGCCGCAGGTGCCGGCCAGCGCTCCACCGCTTTCGATCGTGGGCGTGCGCCCGGGCGACAACCTTCGCCGTCCGGCCACCAGCAGCGAACCGTTGCAGCTATATGTGTCGGCGCTGGGGGGCGGCGGTCGGCGCTGGTGGTTCCTCAACGGCCAGCCATTGGGCGAAACCCAGGGGCAGGACAGCCTGCTGGTGCGCTTCCAGCAGGTAGGCCAGGCCGAAATCAGCGCGCTGGATGAAAGCGGCGAGACCGCGCGCGTGGCGTTCCAGGTCAGTGAGTAGCCGTTCGACGAGGGCCGAGGCAGCACCTACGCTTGCAAGTAACGGGTGTGACCGGCTGGCGCCCCTGATGCCTGTCAGTCAAGCAATTTGGGACCGCTTTGCGGCCCTTCGCGGGCACGCCCGCTCCCACAGGTTTGGCGCTGGGTTCAGGAAAGCGCGATCTCTGTGGGAGCGGGCGCGCCCGCGAAGGGCTGCAACGCAGCCCCAGGGAACATGGAGCGCCCTATGCGTCCTCTGGCCGTGCCCCTGTTGTTGCTGCCTTGGGCGCTTGCGGCCCATGCCGAACCTTTGCCGGGTTTTCTCGACAGCCATGAGTACGAACGTCGCCTGCCCGCCGCCAACCTGCCGATAGACGCCTACCGCCCGGTCAGCGCTCACCTGCAGATGGCCGCGGTGGATGGCGGCAGCGCCGCCTGGGCGCCTGCCGATACCCGGCTGGTGCTGCATAAAGTGCGCTTCGAGGGCGGCACGGTGTTCCCCCTGAGCGAGCTGCGCGAACACTACCAACCGCTGATCGGGCACCAGACCACGTTGGGCGAGCTGCAGCAATACACCGCGCGCCTGACCCAGCGCTATCGGCAGGAAGGCTACCTGTTGTCGTACGCCTACCTGCCGCCGCAGGAGGTGACCGAGGGCCGGGTCAATGTGGTACTGGTCGAAGGTTATATCCGTGATTACCACGTAGACGGCGATATCGGCCCGGCCAGCGCCTATCTGCAGCAGCTCCTGCAACGGCTTGCAGCCGAGCGCCCGCTGACCCGGGAAACGCTGGAGCGCTACCTGGGCCTGGCCGAGCGCCTGCCAGGGGTGACGTTAGAGCCGCAGCTGGCCGTGGCGCAAACCGCTGATGGTGCCGCGCGGTTGACCGTGCATGCGCGACGTAAGCCGTTCAGCGCTGCTGTTACCGTGACTGATGGCAACCGCGACGATGCGCAGGCGCTGCTGACGGCAATCAGCCACGCCCAGACCCGCTTTGCCGAACAGATCGAGGCCAGCTTGTTGCTGCCACCGGGGAATGACCAGGTGCATTACCAGCGTCTGGCCTACAGCCAGTACCTGGACGCGGGTGGCAGCCAGCTGCTGGTGTCGGCCTCGCGCTACCGCAGCGAACCGGGCACGCGAACTCGGCTGGACGATGGCCGTGACATCACCCGCAAGCGCGACAGCGATCACTACGCGATCGGCCTGCGCCAGCCGGTGATCGTCAGGCCGGATGAATGGATGGCGGTGCAGGGGCAGGTGTATTCGGTCAGTGAGCACTTCGAAGACCAAGTGGACGGACTGCCAACGGCACGGGACTACGACACCTACGTGCGTGCGCTGTCATTCGAGGGCGACTGGCGCAAGGTGGAAGGGGGCCGTTTGCGTATCGTCAGTGCCGGCGTCTATCAGGGCCTGGATTACCTGGGGGCGCGCAGCGATGCCGACTACGATCTGGATTTTCTGCGGTTGCGGCTGTCCGGCTTGCAGAGCGACACGTTGCCCGGTAACTGGCAGGGGGTGGTCTCCGGGGCGTTGTACTGGAGTGATGACCGCTTGCCCGACAGCGAGCGTGCGGGGTTTGGCGGGCAGAGTTTCGGCCGTGGCTACCCGCGCGACCAGGCGGACGGGGACAAGGGCTGGGGTGTGGCTTACGAGGTGAACTACAGCATGCACGGCAGCTGGCTGGCGTTGGTGCAGCCCTATGTGGTGCTGGATACGGCGCAGGCCTGGCATAACCGGGGGCCTGTGGAGGATGCCCATCTGGCATCGGCGGCGCTTGGTGTGCGGTTGGGCGATGGGCGCTTGTTCAATGTGGCGCTGGAGGTGGCCAGGCCTTTGGCGGATATCGCACTGGATAGCCTGGACCGCGGGCCTCGGCTTACCTTGAGTATTGGCATTCAATTGTAAGGGGCTGCTGTGGGAGCGGGCGCGCCCGCGAAGAATCCAACGCGGTGCATGGCACCGGCTGCGCCGGTGTTCGCGGGCGCGCCCGCTCCCACGGGTGTCGCGATGTGGCTGCATCGCAGCCGCCAAGATCCTGAAGCTACCTGTTTAGTGGGTAGTAAACCGCTGATGCACCGGCGACGAACTGGGGGTCATTGCCAGTGCCAGCTGGGTGCGGTTGTGCATGTGGGTCAGGCGTAGCACCTGGGACACATACAGTTTCACGGTATTTTCGGTAATGCCCAGCTCACAGGCGATCTGGTAGTTGGTCTTGCCCTTGCCCACCAGGCGGGCCACTTCCAACTGGCGTGGCGACAGCTTCCCGAACGCCGCTGGCAGCTCGCTTTCACTTTCTTCCACATCCGTGGCACGCCGATGGGTTCCCTGGCCGCGGGCTTTTTCCAGATCCTGGTAGAGCTCGTCAATCGATTCGGCCAGATCCTGCAGGCGCTGGTTCAATCCGCCGAGGTCGCGGAAGTTGCGCTGGCGTTCCAGCAACGCTTCTTCCTGCCGACGTACGCCTTCGAGCAGTTCATCGAAGTCCACTGGCTTCTGGTAGTAGTCGGCAAAACCTTCACGTAGCGCGCGAATTACATCCTGTTTTTCGGCACGCCCGGTCAACATGATTGCCTCGAACATGCGCTGGTTGCCGTTGGCCTGCTTCAAGGTGCGCATCAGTTCGATGCCATCCCGTCCCGGCATGTGCAGGTCGCAGATGAGCAGGCCGATGCCCGGGTCTGCCATATAGCGCTCGATGGCTTCGTCAGTAGAATGGGCCGGCACGCAGAGGTAACCCTTTGTTTCGAGGAAATCACAGAGTTGTTCGACAATGACCGATTGGTCATCCACCACCAAAACCTTCAACTCACTCACTTGTCTGGACACGATCCACTCCCTGTTCGTATACGGCCCTGCTCCTGGGCCAGACGCTCTGGCAGTTTAAAAATAGTCGCACCAAGCGAATATGTACAAGTTTTGTACAAGGTGTAGGGCCGCAGGCCAGCTCATTGGACCCATACCGCTGTCAAAAGAAAGCCGGCCAGCACATAGGGGACGAACGCCTGCTTGTCGCCCATTTCCTCGGTCAGCGCTTGCAAACGTTTTTTCACCTTGGGGTTGAGCAATGTCCAGAGTCGCCGACGGGTGAGCAGCCACAGCAACACGCTGACTCCGGCGCCGATGAAGGTGCCAAGCACGTATTGCGGGCTGGTTGCCAGGGCCAGCGCGCCCATCAGCTTGACGTCATCGGCGCCGAAACGGCCTAGCATGTAGCCGGGCAGGGTCAGCAGCATGACGATGGCCAGCGCCCAGCCGGCATCGCTGGCATCCGCGCCGATCCAGCTGTGCCCGGTGGCGAAAAGCCAGGCCAGTGCGCAGGTAGCCACGCCAAGGGTGAGCATGTTGGATATCTGGCGTTGACGCACATCCTGTTCGCAGCACAAGGCAAGCCACAGCAGGAGAACAATGCTTTGCATTGGCAGGTCGCCTTTCCCAAATGTTGAACGCATCTACCCGGTCAGTCAGGTTTCCTTAAGTGAAGATAGACAAGAACCTGCGGGGAGTGGAGCGGGAGAGGGAAAAAGGCGTGGCCGGGAAGGGTATTGTCGCTGTTGAAACAGGCCTTGCAGGCGACCCTTGTGGGAGCGGGTTCACCCGCGAACACCGGCAAAGCCGGTGCCATGCACCGCGTCGTTCTCTTCGCGGGTAAACCCGCTCCCACAGGGGCTTTGGCGCATGCATGAACGCGTTCGGAGTTATTTCCTGCTACCCGGCGGATAGTTGCCCAGCACTTTGGCCACGGTGTTCTGGATCGCGCTGTTGCGCTCTTCCGGGCTTGGCGGGTAGTTGTTCATGATCTGCTCGGCACTGCCGCGCCACACCAGCTTGCCGTCACGCCCATCGAACAGGTCGATCTGGATGGTCGCGACCTTGTAGTCGACGCTGCGGGTTTCGTTGTACATCGGGCCACCCCAGTAGCCGCCCCAGTAGCCTCCCCAGCCACCGCCGTAATTGGTGGTGATCTGTTGCTGGCGCTGCTCGACGATCAGGTAAGCGCGCACTGTCAGGTCCGGCCGCGCGCCACCTTGTACCGGGCGCAGGCCGCGCTGGTCGAGTTGGCTTGCGACTGCCTGGCGAATGCGCTGCTCGGTCAGGTCGCTCTTGATTCGTGGGTCGTCCGGGCGGTACTGCAGGCCCGGTTCCTGCCATGCCCAGCTGCGGTAGGCGGCAAAGTCACGGCTGGCATCGAAATCCTGCTGGACGTTATTGCTGGAACAGGCGGCGAGCAATAACGCGAATGACAGTAGAACAAGGCGGCGCAACATGATGGTTCTCCGTTGGATATCAACTGGGAGGATAGCCGTTGAGCGCCTTGTGCACAGAATCGCGCAGGGCGCTTTCGCGTTCACGCGGCGAGTCCTTGTCGCTGCCGCTCTCGGCGCTGGCACTCCATACCGGCTGGCCGCTGCGGGCGTCGTACAGGTCGATACGCACCACCATCACCTGCACCTCGTAGGTGCGCACGATGGGCACGCTGGCATAGCCACCATAGCCATGGCGGTAGCCGCCATAGCCGACGCCACCGTAGGGGTACGGGCCGTAGTAAGGGTCGTAGGCATCGTAGTCGCGTACTTGGCGCAAGCGTTTTTCCAGGCGTATGTCGGCGCTGACCAGCAAGTCGACGGTGCCGCCCCGGGCGGGACGCAGGCCATGCTGGTCCAGCGCGCCGCTGACAGCATCGGCCAGTTGCGCCGGGTCGGTATCGACCGAGCCACTGGGCAACTGGCCGTTACGCCAGCTCCAGCTGCGGTAGTGCCCGTAATCACGGGCCGGTGTCGGGTAGGCACTGGCGTCGAAGGTGCTGGCCGCCTGGGCCGGTGCCGGTGGTAACGGGCGGCTGCTGGCCACATAGGGGTTGCTGCCCTGGCAGCCAGCCAGGGCAAGCGGCAGCACGGCCAGGCACAACAGACGGTACGGCATGTATTCCTCCCGGCGGGCAGGTCAACGGGGGCGGCAGACCCAGTGCAGGTAGCGGCCGAGCCCGGCGAAGCTGGGGTGTCGACGGTAGGCCAGTTCCATTTCCAGCAGGTCGAGCAGCTCGGCCTTGCCCTGGAATTCCTTGGGCATGTAGTCGTGGAACACCCGCACGCCGCTTTCGCTTTCAACCTGCCACATAGGTTCAAGTTGCGCCCTGAGTTCGCGCGGATCAAGTGGTTTTTGCGGGGTCAGGCTCTGCTTTTCACCTTCCAGACGGTTGCTGCGCAACTTGCGGAAGTGGCCCTTGAGCAGGTTGCGATAGACCAGGGCGTCGCGGTTGTAGAAGGCCAGCGACAGCCACCCGGAAGGGGCCGTGAGCTGGTGCAGCACCGGCAGGATGCTTTCGGGCTCGGCCAACCATTCGAGGACGGCGTGGCACAGCACCAGGTCGTAGGGCTCGGTCAGCTGGCCGAGCAGGTCCTGCCATGGGGCCTGGATGAAGGTGGCCGGTTGGCCAGCCTCGGCAAAGCGCGCCCGTGCGCCGTCGAGCATCGGCGCGGCGGGTTCGGCCAGGGTCAGCTGGTGACCGCGCTGAGCCAGCCACAAGGCCATGTGACCCAAGCCGGCGCCGATGTCGAGGATACGCAGCGGGCGGTCGGGCAAGGCTTCGGCCAGGTCGGCCTGCAGCACGGCCAGGCGGATGGCGCCCTTGGCGCCGCCGTAGATCTTCTCGGCAAAGCGGGTGGCCAGCTCATCGAAGTGACGGTCGTTCATCGGGCGAAGCGCCTCTCGCTGTCGGCCAGCTTGGCCCGCACCACCTGGTCCATGTCCAGGCCCAGCTCGCTGCACAGCAGCAACAGGTACAGCACCACATCGCCGATTTCCTGGCCGGCATGGGCCAACTTGTCGGCGGGCAGCTGGCGCGATTGGTCTTCGCTCAGCCACTGGAAGATTTCCACCAGTTCGGCCATTTCGACGCTGGCGGCCATGGCCAGGTTCTTCGGGCTGTGGAAGCCGCGCCAGTCGTTGTTGTCGCGGATCTGGTGCAGGCGTTGGGTGAGTTCTTGCAGGTTCATCGGGGGTCTCCTAATGCTGCATAGCTTCTGCGCAGGCCCGATGCAAAGCAAGGGGGCCGCTATGCGGCCCATCGCGACGCAAGGCCGCTCCCACAAGAGGTCACTGGCATCAAACCGAACGCGGTAGCTGTGGGAGCGGCCTTGTGTCGCGAAAAGGCTGCGAAGCAGCCTCACGATTTAAAGGGGGGCCCAGCGCCCGACCATATGCAGCACCCCGCCATGCCCGTCCAGCCGCAGCTCACCTGCAACCCCGGCCTCACTGGCACCGAGCACCACCTCCGACGGCAACCGCACCGGTTTGCGGAAATCCACCTCGAAGGCATAGCCACTGTGCGGCAGGTGACCGCGCAGTGCCGCCAGGGCCATGGCCTGGCTCCACATGCCATGGGCAATGGCCGTGGGAAAGCCGAACAGCCGTGCACTGGCTGCGCTGAGATGGATCGGGTTGTAGTCCCCGCAGACCTTGGCATAGCGCCGGCCGATATCGCTGTCGGCGTACCAGCGGGTCACCTCTGGCAGCACTTGTGGCTCGTCCTCGGCAGGCTCACCTGCCGCGCCTTCCAGCTTCAGCCCGCGCACCAGCATGCGGCTGGTCTCGCGCCAGAGCAGGCCGATGCCGTCCTCGGCTTCGGTGACCAGATCGAAGGTGCCACCCTTGGCATGCGCTTGCAGGTTGCCTGCATGCACCGCAAAGCGCAGCCCTTCGATACCGCCCAGTGGGCGTACCACTTCGATGCGGTTGTGCAGGTGCACCAGGCCAAGCAGCGGGAAGGGGAAGTTAGGCGCGGTCATCAACTGCAACTGCAGCGTGAACGCCATGACATGTGGATAAGTGCCTGGCAGGCGGCCATCGTCGGTGAAGTGGCACAGCCGTCGATAGGCGGCCAGGTTGCCCGGCTGGACGCGGATTAAACAGCGCAGGCCGTCGTCCGGCAGTTGGTCGCCGCTGATGGTGCGCTTGCTGGCCGCGCGCAGGTACAGGCTGGCGCGCGAAGCCGGGCTGTGCAGGTCATGCCAGTGTCGGCTCATGATCAAGCCCCCATCAAGGCCTGGCCGCATACCCGCAGCACCTGGCCGTTGACTGCACCGGAGCCCGGCTGGCTGAGCCAGGCGATGGCTTCGGCGACATCCTGCGGGCGGCCGCCCTGGCCAAGCGAACTCAAGCGTCGCCCGGCCTCGCGCAGGCCCATGGGCATGGCGGCGGTCATGTGGGTTTCGATGAAACCGGGTGCCACGGCATTGATGCTGCCGCCGCGCTCGGCGAGCCGGGGCGCCCACGCCTGGGCCAGGCCGATCAGCCCGGCCTTGCTCGCGGCATAGTTGGCTTGACCGCGGTTGCCGGCGATGCCACTGACCGAGGCCAGCAGGGTGATGCGCGCGTTTTCACCCAGGGCACCGTTGTCGTACAGCGCCTGTGTCAGTACCTGCGGTGCCTTGAGGTTGACCGCCAGCACCGCGTCCCAGTATTCCGGGGTCATGTTGGCCAGGGTCTTGTCGCGGGTGATGCCGGCGTTGTGCACCACGATGTCGATGCCGTCGGGCAGGGCCGCAAGCAGTTGTGTTGCGGCGTCGCTGGCGCAGATGTCCAAGGGCAGCGCCTTGCCGCCCAAACGTGCGGCCAGGGCGTCGAGGTCCTGGCTGGCTTGCGGCACATCCAGCAGCAGCACGTCGGCACCATCGCGCGCCAGGGTTTCGGCAATGGCCGCACCGATGCCGCGCGCGGCGCCGGTCACCAGGGCGCGTCTGCCAGCCAGCGGCCGGGTCCAGTCCTCGACCTGGCTGGCGCAGGCATGCAGGCGCAGCACCTGGCCGGAAATAAAGGCACTTTTGGGCGAAAGGAAGAAACGCAGGGCGCCTTCCAGCTGGTCTTCCGCGCCGGGGCCGACATACAGCAACTGCGCGGTCGCACCGTTGCGCAGTTCCTTGGCCAGCGAGCGGCTGAAGCCTTCCAGGGCCCGTTGGGCAATGCTGGCCAACGGGTTGTCGAGGCTTTCTGGTGCGCGGCCCAGCAGCAGCACATGGGCGCACGGCGCCAGGCTGCGCAGCAGTGGCTGGAAAAATTCGCGCAACTGCTTCAACGCGTCGCTGTCGGACAGGTGACTGGCATCGAATACCACGGCCTTGATCTTCGGCCCCAGGCCAGCCACCCACGGCTCGGCCTGGAGGTGGTCGGTATTGAAGCTGTAAAGCGTGTCGGTCAGGCGCGGGGCAATGGCTTCGACCTGGCTCGCCAGTGGCCCGCCACCCAGTACCAGGGCACCTTCGACCGGGCGCAGGCGGCCGGCCTGCCAGCGCTCCAGCGGCGCTGGGCGTGGCAGGCCAAGGGCATCCACGAGACGGCGGCCGAGGTTGGAGTTGGCAAAGCCGAGGTAGCGATCGCTCATGAGTGGTCTCCCGGAAGGCAAGCTTGAAAGTGTGGACCAACTTTGTGGCAAGGTCGTTCGAATGCGGTAAAAACACCTAGGCTGTACGGATCAAATTGTTTCAGGAGGAACAAGCGCATGCGTTCACTTCGCCGGGTCGCGATCCTGGGCGGCAACCGAATTCCCTTTGCCCGCTCCAATGGTGCCTACGCCACGGCCAGCAACCAGGCGATGCTTACCGTCGCCCTTGAGGGGCTGATCGAACGGTACCGCTTGCATGGGTTGCGCATGGGGGAAGTGGTGGCTGGTACGGTGCTCAAGCACTCGCGAGACATGAACCTGACCCGGGAGTGCGTGTTGGGCTCGCGCCTGTCGCCGCAGACGCCGGCCTACGATATCCAGCAAGCTTGCGGCACCGGGCTGGAGGCGGCGTTGCTGGTGGCCAACAAGATTGCCCTGGGGCAGATCGACTGCGGCATTGCCGGCGGCGTGGACACCACCTCCGATGCGCCGATCGCGGTCAATGAAGGCCTGCGCCATATCTTGCTGCAGGCCAACCGTGGCAAAAGCCTGGGCGAGCGGCTCAAGCCATTCCTCAAGCTGCGCCCTCACCACCTGAAACCCGAATTGCCGCGCAACGGCGAACCGCGCACCGGGTTGTCGATGGGTGAGCATTGCGAACGCATGGCCCAGGCGTGGCGCATTGGCCGTGCCGAACAGGACGAACTGGCGTTGCTCAGCCACCAGGCGCTGGCTGCAGCGTACACCGAAGGCTGGCAGGATGACCTGCTGACGCCGTTTCTGTCGTTGACCCGTGATAACAACCTGCGCCCCGACCTGACCCTTGAGCAACTGGCCAGGCTAAAGCCAGCCTTCGACCGCAGCGGGCAGGGGACATTGACGGCGGGCAATTCCACACCGCTGACCGATGGTGCTTCGTTGGTATTGTTGGGCAGCGAGGAGTGGGCCGAGCAGCAGGGGCTGTCGGTGCTGGCCTATCTGGTCGATGGCGAAACCGCTGCGGTGGATTTCGTTACTGGTCGCGAAGGCTTGCTGATGGCACCGGTGTATGCGGTGCCGCGGCTGCTGGCGCGCAATGGCCTGACGCTGCAGGACTTTGACTATTACGAGATACACGAAGCCTTCGCCGCCCAGGTGCTGTGCACGCTCAAGGCCTGGGAAGATGCCGATTATTGCCGTGAGCGGTTGGGGCTGGATGTGCCGCTCGGGGCAATTGACCGCAGCAAGCTCAACGTCAAGGGCAGTTCGCTGGCGGCCGGGCACCCGTTTGCCGCGACCGGGGGCCGGATATTGGCCAACCTGGCCAAGTTGCTGGCGAAGGCGGGGAAGGGACGGGGGCTGATTTCGATCTGCGCAGCGGGTGGGCAGGGGGTGACCGTCATCGTCGAGCGCTGAGCTGTTAGGCTTGTCTGGTCAGAACTACAAGAAGCCACCATGCCCATCATCGGACATCCCCGCCCCATTCCGGCGCTGGACCACCTGCCCAGGCCGCTCTATGCACGAGCCGAAAGCCTCGGCGCCGGCTCGTGGACCACCCGCCACCAGCACGACTGGGTGCAGTTCTCCTACGCCATCAGCGGCGTTCTCGGGGTGTATACCCGCGAAGGCAGCTACTTCGCCCCACCCCAGTGGGGCGTGTGGATACCAGCCGATGCCGAACACGAGGTGGTCACCTCGATGCAGGCCGAAATGCGTAGCCTTTATGTGCGCCGGGATGCCTGCCCGTGGGCACCGGAGCAATGCCGGGTACTGGAAGTGACCCCGCTTGCGCGCGAACTGATCAAGCAGTTCTGCCTGTTCCCGGCAGACTACCCGGAGGGTGACAGCGCCGAAGCGCGGCTGGTGGCGGTGCTGCTCGACCAGTTGCGCATGCTCCCCGAGGTCGGCTTTTCGCTGCCACTGCCGCGGCACCCGGGGTTGTTGGCACTGTGCAATGGGTTGATTGCGGCGCCGGATCAGCCGCAGACCCTGCAGCAATGGGCGCGGGAGCTGGGCTGTTCGGAGAAGACGCTGATGCGGCTGTTCCAGCGGGAGACGGGGCTGAGCTTTCGCAACTGGCGGCAGCGCATGCGGCTGTTGTCATCGCTGGCGTTGCTGGAGGCGGGGCAGAACGTTACCGAGGCGGCGCTGGGATGTGGGTATGACTCCACCTCGGCTTACATTGCGGCGTTCAAGCAGTTGTTTGGGGCTACCCCGGGGGAGCTCAAGTTGTAGTGTTGCTTGTGCGGGCCCCTTCGCGGGTGAACCCGCTCCCACAGGTATTGCGCTGCCCTTGAGACTAGCGCTGTACCTGTGGGAGCGGGTTCACCCGCGAAGAGACCAGCAAAAACAATACATCAGGTACGGAACCTGCGCACCAGCGCATCCAGCTCATTGGACAACCCGGCCAGGCTCTCCGAATCCACCCGCGCCGCCTGGGCCAGTTCGGCCACCAGTTGCGCATCGCCGTGAATCTGGCTGATGTGGCGGTTGATGTCCTCCGCTACCTGGTGTTGCTCTTCGGCCGCCGTGGCAATCTGGGTGTTCATGTCGCGGATCACATCCACCGACTCGCGGATCTGCCCGAAGCTGTCACGGGCCAGGCCGATGCGGCTCACCGACTGCTGTGAAACCTCCAGGCTGGCGTGCATCTGTGCGGCCACTTCGGCAGTGCGGCTGGCCAGGTTGCCCAGCAGGCCGTCGATCTCGGCGGTGGAGTCGGCAGTACGCTTGGCCAGCGCCCGCACTTCGTCAGCAACCACGGCAAAGCCACGGCCCTGCTCGCCGGCACGGGCGGCTTCGATGGCGGCGTTGAGCGCCAGCAGGTTGGTCTGCTCGGCAATCGAGCGGATGGTGCCGAGGATCGACTGTATGGCGTTGCTGTCACGCTCCAGCTGCTGGATCGACTGCGCCGACTGCTCGATCTCCTGGCTCAGGCGGTCAACGCTATGTACCGCCGCATCAATCTGCTGCTGGCCTTCGCGCGCCTGTTGCTGGCCGCTGTCGGCCGACTGCGCCGCCTGGCTGCATGAACGTGCCACTTCGTTGGCGGTGGCGACCATTTCGTGGAAAGCAGTAGAGACCATGTCCACCGCTTCGCGCTGGCGGCCTGCGGCTTCGGCCATGTCGCTGGAAACCCGGGTCGAGCTGCTGGAGGTGCTGAGGATCTTGTTGGCGGCAGCACCGATATGCTGGATCAGGCTGCGAATGGCACCGAGGAATTGGTTGAACCAGCTGGCCAGTTGCGCGGTTTCATCGCGGCCACGGATTTCCAGGTTGCGGGTCAGGTCGCCCTCGCCCTGGGCGATGTCTTCAAGGCCGCTGGTAACGCTGTTGATCGGGCGCACGATCAGCTTGGCAAAGGTGGCACCGACCACGGCGAACAGCGCAGCCAGTACCAGGGCCACTACGCCGATCAACCAGGTCAGGCGGGTGGTGGTCTGCATCACTTCGCTCTGCTCGATCAGGCCGATCAGGGTCCAGCCCAGCTGTTCGTCCGGGTAGATGTTGGCCATGTAGCGCACGCCATTGAGCTCCACTTCGGCCAGCCCCTTGCCGTGCTTGGCCAGCTCGGCGTAGCCGTCGCCAAAGCTCGCCAGTTGCTTGAAGTTGTGCTTGGCGTCACGGGGGTCGACCAGCACGTTGCCGTTGTTTTCCACCAGTAGCACGTAGCCGCTTTCACCCAGCTTGATCTGCTGGACGATCTCGGTGAGGCCTTTGAGCGACACGTCGACGTTGACCACGCCACCAGGGTTGCCCAGTTGGTTGGCGACGGTGCGCACGGTACTGACCAGCACGGCGTCGTCGGCAGCCCAGTAGTAGGCGCCGGTACGCAAGGTCTTGCCAGGGTTGGCCATTGCCAATTGGTACCAGGGACGGGTGCGCGGGTCGTAATTGACGAACTTCTGCCCGGCCGGCCAGCCGACGTAACCACCATCACTCACCCCGTAGGAGAGGTACGCATAGCTGGGATGGGTAGTGGCCAGGCGAGTCATGAACTCCAGCACTTTGCTGGCCTGTTCGCCCAGCTCATAGGACGGGGTTGCGCTCATGTACTTGTTCAGTTCGCTGCCCGTGGCGGCGACCAGGGGCTGCGCGGCCATGTACTCGACGTTCTGGTTGATGCCCTGGAAGAAGATGTTCATCGCGTTGCTGACCTGGCGGATTTCCCGGCTGCTGCCATCGAGGAATCCGTCGCGGGCTTCGCCACGCAGGTTGAGGACCACCAAAGTGGCTACAAGTACGATGGGCAAGCCGGCGATGACCGCGAATGCCCAGGTCAGTTTCTGTTTGATGCTCATCGACGCTCCCGGATTTTTTGTTTTCGATACACGAGGCAGGTATCAATTGCATCGGCAGCATCCGGGTTTAATGTAGGAAAACGCCCGTATTTATTGGAGAAAGTCGCAGTTGGTGACTATTCGGTCGTGTTTGGACGTATATGGCATACCAAAGGATTGCGGGCTGGCTCAGTGACAGCAGCCACCCGCAGCGCCATTGGCCAGGTCTTTGAGGATCGGGCAGTCCGGGCGCTCGTCTCCCTGGCAGTGCGATACCAGTTCGCCAAGGGTATCGCGCAGGCTCACCAGCTCTTCGATGCGCCGGTTCAGGTCATCGATGTGCTGCATGGCCAGCGCCTTCACATCGGCGCTGGCGCGCTGGCGGTCCTGCCACAAGGTCAGCAGCTTGCCGACCTCCTCGAGGGAAAAGCCCAGGTCGCGGGAGCGCTTGATGAAGGCCAGGCTGTGCAAGTCTTCCGCCTGGTACAGGCGGTAGCCGCTGTCGCTGCGCGTGGCGGGCTTGAGCAGGCCGATGGACTCGTAGTAACGGATCATCTTGGTGCTGAGCCCGCTGCGACGGGCGGCCTGGCCTATGTTCATGGGGCCTCCTGGTTGTTGCTGATGGGTTTCCAAGCCTTGAGCCACAGCGCGTTGCTCACCACGCTGACGCTGGACAGGGCCATGGCGGCGCCGGCCAGTACCGGGTTGAGATAACCCAGCGCGGCCAGCGGGATGCCGATCAGGTTATAGATGAACGTCCAGAACAGGTTCTGGCGGATCTTCGCATAGGTCTTGCGGCTGATTTCCAGGGCGGCCGGTACCAGGCGGGGGTCGCCGCGCATCAGGGTGATGCCGGCGGCCTGCATGGCCACATCGGTACCGCCGCCCATGGCAATGCCGATATCGGCGGCGGCCAGAGCCGGCGCATCGTTGATGCCATCGCCAACCATGGCGACCACACCATCCTGCTTGAGCGCGGCCACGGTCGCGGCCTTGTCGGCTGGCAGCACTTCGGCATGCACGTCGTCGATGCCGAGCGCTTCAGCCACCACTTTGGCGCTGCCGCGGTTGTCACCGGTCAGCAGGTGGCTGCTGATGTGTTGCGCGTGCAGGGTATCGATTGCCTGCGCGGCGCCGGGCTTGAGGCTGTCACCAAAGGCGAACAGGCCCAGCACCCGCGACTGCGCGCCGCGTTCTATCAGCCATGAAAGGGTGCGCCCCTCGGCTTCCCAGGCCTGGGCCTTGGCGGCCAGGTCACCGGGTGGCAATGCGCTTTCGTCGAGCAGGCGGCGGTTGCCCAGCGCCAGTTCACGGCCTTCCACGCGCCCGGCGATGCCACGCCCGGTCAGCGACTGGCTGTCGGCGACGATGGGTACCTCCAGACCCTGTTCGGCACAGGCATCCAGCACCGCCTTGGCCAGCGGGTGTTCACTGCCGCGCTGCAGGGCGCCGGCCAGGCGGTGCAGGTCGGCGTTGCTGCCCACCTGCGCCTCGCTGTGGACCACTCGTGGGCTGCCGGAGGTGAGGGTGCCGGTCTTGTCGAACACCACCCGGTTGACCGCATGGGCACGCTCCAGGGCTTCGGCGTCCTTGATCAGAATGCCGTGGCGGGCGGCGACCCCGGTGCCGGCCATGATTGCTGCGGGCGTGGCCAGGCCGAGTGCACACGGGCAGGCGATGACCAGCACGGCGACGGCATTGATCAGCGCGGTTTCCAGCGGTGCGCCGGCCAGCCACCAGCCGACCAGGGTGATCAGCGCCAGTACCAGCACGGCCGGGACGAATACCTGGCTGACCCGGTCGACCAGCTTCTGGATCGGAGCCTTGGCCGCCTGGGCGTCTTCCACCAGGCGGATGATGCGTGCCAGCACGGTTTCGGTACCCAGTGCCTGGGTACGTACCAGCAGCCGGCCTTCGCCGTTGATGGCCCCACCGGTGACGCTGTCCCCTGGCTGCTTGGGCACTGGCAGGCTCTCGCCGCTGATCAGGGCTTCATCGGCATGGCTGCTGCCGTCTTCCACCACGCCATCGACCGGGAAGCGCTCGCCGGGTTTGACCAGCACCAGGTCGCCGAGGCGCAGTTGGGCAATGGCCACGTCTTCCTCCCGGCCATCGA
Source organism: Pseudomonas sp. 32_A (assembly GCF_017490905.1). NCBI lineage: Bacteria > Pseudomonadati > Pseudomonadota > Gammaproteobacteria > Pseudomonadales > Pseudomonadaceae > Pseudomonas > Pseudomonas sp. 32_A. The sequence goes on from NZ_JAFGYI010000027.1 coordinate 71,285, forward strand.
CCAGGCGCAAGGCCCGTTCCGGGCGCAGGGCCTCGAGGGCACGGATGGCGCTGGCAGTCTGGCGCTTGGCACGGCTTTCCAGGTACTTGCCCAGCAGTACCAGGGCAATCACCACGGCCGAGGCTTCGAAGTACAGATGAGGGGCCATGCCGGCGGGGGCTTGCGCCCACTGGTAAAGGCTCAGGCCGTAGCCGGCGCTGGTGCCCAGGGCCACCAGCAGGTCCATGTTGCCGGTACCGGCGCGCACGGCCTTCCAGGCGGCCACGTAGAACCGCGCGCCGAGAATGAACTGCACCGGTGTGGCCAGCAGGAACTGCACCCATGCTGGCAACATCCAGTGCATGCCAAACGGTTGCACCACCATTGGCACTACCAGCGGCAGGGCGAGCAGCAAAGCTGCGCCGACCGCCAGGCGTTCGTTACGCAGGCGGCGTTGGGCAGCGTTTTGGTCGTCCCTGGCGGTTTGCGGCAGGCTGGCGCTGTAACCGGCCTTTTGCACGGCGTCGATCAGCTGGTTGTCGTCGAGGGCAGCGAGCACTTCGAGGTGCGCGCGTTCGCTGGCCAGGTTGACGCTGACCTGTTCAACTCCCGGCAGCTTGCCGAGGGCGCGCTCTACGCGGCCGACGCAACTGGCGCAGGTCATGCCGCCAATCTGCAGTTCGACGGTGCGGGTGGGCACGCCGTAGCCGGCTTCGCGTACGGCATCGACCAGTGCGGGCAGGCTGTTGGCCGGGGCCTGGACCCGGGCCTGTTCGGTGGCGAGGTTGACGCTGACCTGTTCAGCGCCGGTGACCTTGCGCAGGGCGCGTTCGACCCGGCCAGCACAGCTGGCGCAGGTCATGCCGGAGATCGGCAGGTCGTATGTGGTGGATGCGGGCATGGCTCTCCTCCTTGGACAGGCCTCCAGCATCAACCTTGCCACGCAGGTAAGGTCAATAGCCCAGGCCGGCTCGCTTCAACTCCAGCCCATGTTGCCCCATGGCGATCCGGTATTTGTTGATCTGGCCCGCCTGCAGGTTCAGTCGCGTGCTGCGTTGGTCCTCCACACCGGGGGCGCAGCCGGGCATTTGCCCGGGAAGCAGGCGCAGGCGCACGTCCACCGGGCCGGGCGGCAGGTTGAACGAAGTGGACTGCTCCTGGAACACGCGCCCGGAGAGCTGATCGTTGAGGTAGATGCCGATTTCGCAACTGGTGGCCACCTCCAGGCGCTCCCGGGAAATGATCAGCACGCTGTAGTCCGAGTTGCCCTCGGCACTGGCCGGTGGCACTGCAGCCAGCGTGCTCAATAGCCCGACGACGCCCAATGCTGCCCTGAACATGAAGAATCTCCTGCTTGCCTGATCATCAAAGGCGCAGCTTGGCCGACGCGAGCGCGGATTTCCACCCCGGCTGTAGTCGGCAAGTCTTGACCTTGCCCCGATGGCAAGCTTGAAACTCTTGGAAAACCTGAAGGAGATAACCCCATGCAAGTGTTCAATGTACAAGGCATGACCTGCGGCCATTGCGTGAAGGCCGTGACCCGGGCGGTGCAGGAGCAGGATGCTGCGGCCAAGGTGGAGGTCGACCTGGCGGCCAGGCAGGTGCGGGTGCAGAGTGAATTGGCGCAGGAGCAGATCCTCACGGCCATTCGCGATGAAGGCTATCAGGCCGAACTTGCCTGAACACTTACCTGTGGGAGCGGGCGCGCCCGCGAACACCGGCGCAGCCGGTGCCATCCACCGCGGCGCCTGCTTCGCGGGCACGCCCGCTCCCACAGGGACCTCGCCAGCCCGTGGGTTGTGAGCAAGGCAGTTGCCCTTGCAGGGGTCAGTTTGTTGCAAATGTTTTCGTACTGAAGGGGTCCACAGCAGGTAGAATCGAGCACTTGCTTAGCCTGCTATGGATTCCTGATGAACCTGCGAATGGTGCTCATCCTGGGCGCACTCAGTGCGTTCGGGCCCTTGGCGATCGACTTCTACCTGCCCGCCTTCCCGGCCATGGCGCAGGCGTTCGCCACCGACGAAAAACATGTCCAGGCCACCTTGGCCGCCTACTTCCTTGGCCTGTCCATCGGGCAACTGGCCTACGGACCGGTGGCTGACCGCTTTGGCCGACGCAAGCCGCTGATGTTCGGGGTGACCCTGTTCACCCTGGCATCCCTGGCCTGTGCCTATGCCCCCAACCTCGACACCCTGGTGCTGGCGCGTTTCGTCCAGGCGTTGGGCGGTTGCGCCGGGATGGTGCTGTCGCGGGCCATCGTCAGTGACAAGTGCGACCCGGTGGCCTCGGCCAAGGTGTTCTCGCAACTGATGCTGGTCATGGGCCTGGCGCCAATCCTGGCACCGATGCTGGGCGGGGTGCTGGTGAACGTGGCCGGCTGGCAATCGATCTTCCTCGCCCTGAGCCTGTTCAGCGCCGGCTGCCTGTTGGCGGTCAGCCTGGGCCTGCCGGAAAGCCTGCCCGAGCACATACCGCGGCAACCGCTGTCTGGCGCCTTGCGCCAGTACTTGCGCCTGTTCGCTGACCGGGCGTTCATCGGCCATGCCCTGACCGGTGGTATCGCCATCGCCGGCATGTTTGCCTACATCGCCGGTTCACCTTTCGTGTTCATCAAGCTCTACGGCGTGCCGGCCGAGCATTACGGCTGGTTGTTCGGCACCAATGCCGCCGGCTTTATCCTTGTGGCGCAGGTGAATGCACGCTTGCTGGCCAAACGCGGGCCGGCGTTCCTGCTGGCGCGTGCAGTGTGGCTGTACCTGGCTGCGGGCCTGGTGTTGCTGGGCGTGGCGGCAATGCATCCAACACAGCTGTGGCCACTGCTGGTACCGCTTTTCGTCTGCATCTCCAGCCTCGGCTGCATCATCCCCAACGCCTCTGCCTGTGCCATGAGCGGGCAGGGCGCACGGGCCGGCAGTGCCTCGGCGCTGATGGGCTGCCTGCAGTTCAGCGTCGCCGCCGGCGCAGCGGCGCTGGTCGGGCTGCTGCATGATGGCAGTGCGGTGCCGATGGCGCTGGTGATCAGCCTGTGCGGGGCGCTGGTGGTCAGTGTCGCGCTGCTGACCCGACGCTTGTCGGCCAAGGCTCCCGCATAAGCGGGTGAGGTGCCTGCAGGCGGTTTTCCAGCGTGGCGACGAAGGCACGCGCCTCGGCCTCGCTGCGGAAACTGACCACGTGTTGATCGAGCTGGACCTGCCAGGGGCAGGCTGGGTTTCGGCTCGACGCGCTGACGACAATTTTCATCGCGGCATACCTCCAAAGGGGGAGAGCGGATGAAGTGTAGCGTTACACCTTCTGCCTGCCATGACCTGCATCAGTGACCTGACTGACGGTCGGCGGAAACGTTTTCTACATGTTTTTTCCTGCTTGGGACGCAATGCCCGCAAGCCCGTGGAACCTTCGCTTTAGCTTGCGCTACTTGTGGAAATTGGTTGTCGGCCGCGTCCGAAGTTGCATCCGGTGTTTTTTCCGCCTGTCGTTTCCTTGCTCCTGCCATGTGTGCCGGGCTGCTTGCCCGCGCGGTCCAGGCAGGTTTCGCGCACAGTTTCGCTGCTTGCCATGGGTAGGTATACCCAGTGGTTTTTTGCCGGTGGTGCCACTGCGTGGCGCTGCCTGAATGGCGTTTTTTGCGGCTTATACTGGCGAACCAGGCCAGTGCCAGCGAGAGGCGCTTCCCTGCCAGGGGTGGCCATCGCATCCACAAAGTGAACTTGCAGGGAGTTACAGGGACATGAACGCAGCCAGCAGTATCAGCCAGATTGCCAGCCTGATGGCCGACCCCAAGCGCAGTGCCATGTTGTGGGCATTGATCGATGGCACGCCGCGGCTGGCCAACGAACTCGCGGTAATGACAGGCCTGACCTCGTCATCGGCCTGCGCTCACCTTTCGTTGTTGTCGTCGGCCGGCTTGCTCCGGCATGAAGCACGGGGCCGCAAGCGCTATTTCCGGCTGGCCACCCCGCAAGTCGGGGCAGCGGTGGAGGCCTTGGCCAGTGTCCAGTTGGAGAGCGCCAGGGGGGAACGGGCCAAGGCGCCGGTATCATCGCTGCCCATGTCGATACGCAGGGCGCGTCGCTGTGGCGATCACCTGGGCGGGGAACTGGCCGGTGAGCTGTATCACCGTCTGGTGGTGGCCGGCTGGCTGGAGGGTAGTGGTCGACAGCTGATGGTAAGCGAGGAGGGGCGGACGCAGTTGGCTTTGGTCGGGGTCTACATCGACGCCTTGGCGCCGCATCAGCAACGCGGCTGTGTGATCTGCCGCTGCACCGAGTGGAACGACCAGGGGCCGCACCTGGGCGGCGTGCTGGGGCAGGCCTTGTTCCGGCTGTTCCTGCAATCTGGCTGGATGCGCGAGGCCGAGGATTCGCGGGCATTGCATATTTCTGCGCTGGGTATCCAGCAGATCAATCGCATTGCCCGCGTGGCGACGTTACAGGTTGGTTGAGCGCAACGTCGCCGTTCCAGTCACACCAATCGCGCGTCCAGGCTGTTCTGCGCCAGTCGGCGGGCCTGGTCTTCGGTCATGCCCAGGTGGGTGTGCAGGGCCATGAAGTTCTCGGTGACGTAGCCACCGAAGTAGGCCGGGTCATCCGAGTTGACGGTTACCTTCACGCCGCGCTCGAGCATGTCGAGGATGTTGTGCTGGCTCATGTGGTCGAACACGCAGAGCTTGGTGTTCGACAGTGGGCACACCGTGAGCGGGATCTGCTCGTCGATGATGCGCTGCATCAGCCGCTCGTCCTCGATGGCGCGCACGCCGTGGTCGATGCGTTTGATCTTCAGCAGGTCCAGGGCCTCCCAGATGTATTCGGGTGGGCCTTCCTCGCCAGCATGCGCCACGGCGACGAAGCCTTCGCTGCGGGCGCGATCGAACACACGCTGGAACTTGCTCGGCGGGTGGCCCATTTCCGAGCTGTCCAGGCCAACGGCGATGAACGCGTCGCGGAACGGCAGCGCCTGGTCGAGGGTTTTCTGCGCCTGCTCTTCACTGAGGTGGCGCAGGAAGCTGAGGATCAGGCCACTGCTGATGCCGAGCTGTTCACGGCCGTCCTTCAGCGCCTGGTTGATGCCGTTGAGCACCACTTCGAAGGGGATGCCGCGGTCGGTGTGGGTCTGAGGGTCGAAGAACGGTTCGCTGTGGATGACGTTCTGCGCCTTGCAGCGTTGCAGGTAGGCCCAGGTCAGGTCGTAGAAGTCCTGCTCGGTGCGCAGCACGTCGGCGCCCTGGTAATACAGGTCGAGGAACTCCTGCAGGTTGTTGAAAGCATAGGCACCGCGCAAGGTCTCCACATCGGCCCAGGGCAAGGCGATCTTGTTGCGCTCGGCCAGGGCGAACAGCAGCTCGGGCTCCAGCGAGCCTTCCAGGTGCAGGTGCAGTTCGGCCTTGGGCAGGGCGTTCAACCAGTCATACATAGTGGGTCATCTCGATCAGGTACGGTTGCCGCCATTCTACAGAGCCTGGCCGGGCATTGCGCCCGGCCAGGCTGCGACCTGGTGAATCACCAGACCAAGGGTTCGCCCTTGTAGTTGATGAAGCGAAGGCCAGCGTTGCCGCTTTGTGCCTTGATCTGTTCGAGCATGCCGCGGGTGCTGGTCAGTACGTCGATCTCGGCGTTTTCGCCACCCATGTCGGTTTTCACCCAGCCAGGGTGCATGGCCAGCACGCACAGGTCGGGCCGTTGCTGTTCCACGACAAAGCTGTTGATCATCGAGTTCAGGGCTGCCTTGCTGGCCTTGTACAGGCAGATTTCGCCGCCGTCGGGGATAGTCACGCTGCCCAGGATCGAGCTCATGAAGGCCAGCACGCCGCTGCCTTCGCGTACCTGACCGACCAGGCGGCGGGCCACGCGGATAGGCGCCACGGCGTTGGTCATGAACAGGTCGCCGATGTCCTTGTTCTGCACCGTCTCCAGGTCTTGTGGCAGGGGGCCCATGACACCCGCGTTGACGAACACCAGATCGAACACCTGGCCTTGCAGGCGTTGCTTCAGGCCATCGAGCTGGGCCGTGTCGTTCATTTCCAGCTGTTCGATGCGCACGCCTGGCACATCCGCCAGGGCGCCGGGCTGCTGCGGGTTGCGCACGGTGGCGGTAATGTTCCAGCCGTCTTCGTGCAGGCGTTGCACCAGGCCCAGGCCCAGCCCGCGCGAGGCGCCGACGATAAGTGCGGTTTTTGCGTTAGCCATGTGGATGCGCTCCGTGATCGGTTGGCGAGGAAAGGTATTGAGGATAATGCACCGGGGCCGCTTTGCGGCCCATCGCGACACAAGGCCGCTCTTACAGGAGTATGCGATCCCCTGTAGGAGCGGCCTTGTGTCGCGAAAGGGCTGCAAAGCAGCCCCGGCAATCTCAAGCCTTGCCCGCTAGCTGGTTAAAAAACGATCAGTCGCCCCGTAGCCTTGCGTGGCCGGGCGCTTCGCCTGTTGACGCACGGGTTATCCACAGGCTGTTCCACAGTTATTGTGTGCAAGCTGAGGAGCCGCAGACTGGCGCTTGCGGCCTTGCGCTGGGGATAACTCCCGCGCATTCAGCACGTTGCGGCTGTCATCAAACAGTGATCAAAATATGATCAAAGCTCTGCGGGCCTTGAAAACATTAGCCTGCAAGCGAGTGCCCCAAGCTTATCCACAGGCCGGCCCACAGTTGCTGTGGGCAATGTTCAACGTGCTTCGAGCAGAATGCGCCCGCGGCTCAAGTCGGCCAACTGCTGCTGCAGTGGCGCAAGGTGGGTGTCGCCGAGTGCAATCAGCAGGTCCACGCCATTGGCGGTGAATTGTTCATCCAGGACCAGGCCGTCAACCTCCGCCAGGCGCAGCTTCACCAGTGCCAGTTCGCTGAAACTGCAACTGCAGGTGAATTCGCTGCGCTGCACCAGCAGCCGCTTGGGGGCCTGTTGCAGGCACTTGTTGGCGCCGCCGCCATAGGCCCTGGCCAGGCCGCCGGTGCCCAGCTGGATGCCGCCGTACCAGCGGATCACCAGCACCACCACTTGGTCGCAGTCCTGCGCTTCGATGGCTGCGAGGATCGGCCGCCCCGCGGTACCGCCAGGTTCGCCGTCATCGCTGCTGCGGTATTGGGCGCCAAGCTTCCAGGCCCAGCAGTTGTGGGTGGCGGCCAGGTCGCTGTGGCGTTCGATGAAACTCATCGCATCGGCGGCACTGCTGATCGGCCCGGCCAGGGTGATGAAGCGGCTTTTGCGGATTTCCTCGCGGTATTCGCAGAGGTCGAGCAGGGTAGAAGGCATAAATGACGATCAGGCAACCGGCTTGATGCCGCAGCCCTTCAGAATGATGTGGATAAGATTGTTGCTCGCGTCTTCCATGTCCTGTTTGGTCAGGCGGCTGCGGCCGGTTACCTGGCAGATCTGGGTGGCGAAGTCGGCGTAATGCTGGGTACTGCCCCACAGCAGGAAGATCAGGTGTACCGGGTCGACCGGGTCCATCTTGCCGGCTTCGATCCAGGCTTGGAACACTGCGGCCCGGCCGCGGAACCATTCGCGGTAGTCGGCACTGAAGTACTCACTGAGGCAGGTGCCGCCGCTGATCACCTCCATGGCGAAGATCCGCGAAGCTTGCGGGTTGCGCCGCGAGAACTCCATCTTGGTGCGGATGTACTGGCTCAGGGCTTCGCCAGGGTCGTCGTCGACGCTCAAAGCGTTGAAGGTGCTGTCCCACAATTCGATGATGTTGCTGAGCACGGCAATGTACAGGCCCAGCTTGTTGGTGAAGTAGTAATGCAGGTTGGCCTTGGGCAACCCCGCCTTGAGGGCGATGGTGTTCATGCTGGTGCCCTTGAAACCATGGCGGGCAAACTCGTCTTCGGCGGCCTGGATAATGGCCTGTTCGTTCTTCTGGCGGATGCGGCCCGCGGGCTTGCCCGAGGCGGAGAGGCGATGCGCAGGGACTTCTAGGGTCATGGACGATTCCGTACGGGTCAGTGGCTGCGGCTGTCGACAAGATTACCTGCCTGTGCCGAAGTGACAAGCGTTTGCGGCACAGACTGGCATCAGCGTGTCGCAGCCAGGCTTTCGAGGAAGCTTTCCAGCACCAGGTTCGGCCGCCGGCCCTTGCGCGTTACCCAGCTGAGGCTCAGGTCATAGAAGCGTTGCCGGGGCTTGAGAGCACGCAAGCGACCTTGCTGCACCCAGAACGTGGCGTAGTGGTCTGGCAGGTAGCCGATGTAGCGCCCGGTAAGAATGAGAAACGCCATGCCTTCGCGGTCCGAAGCGCTGGCCGTGCAGTTCAGCGCCTGGTAATGCGCCTGGATTTCAGCCGGCAGGCGGAAGGTGGGAGTGATGGCTTCCTGGCTATTCAGGCGGTCGTCGTCGATCTGCTGGTCGTCGGCATAGAACAGCGGGTGGCCGACCGCGCAGTACAGCAGCGAGCGCTCGCTGTACAACGGTTGGTACTCGAGGCCCGAAAGCGGGCTGGTCTGCGGCACTACCCCGACATGCAGGCTGCCATCGAGCACGCCGTGCTCGACCTGACTGGGTGCGATCATGCGGATCTGGATTCGCACATCGGGCCCGCGGTCCTTGAGTTCGGCCAGCGCGTGGGTAATGCGCATGTGCGGCAAGGTCACCAGGTTGTCGGTCAGGCCAATGTTCAGCTCGCCACGCAAATGCTGGTGCAGGCCATTGACCTCTGTGCGGAAGCTTTCCAGGGCGCTGAGCAGTTGCAGGGCTGAGTGGTAGACCTCGCGGCCTTCTTCGGTCAGCGAGAAGCCGGCGCGCCCGCGTTGGCATAAACGCAGGCCGAGCCGCTGTTCGAGGTCGTTCATCTGCTGGCTGATGGCCGAACGGCCAATGCCCAGCACGTTTTCCGCGGCCGAGAAGCCGCCGCACTCGACGACACTGCGGTAGATCTTCAGCAGGCGGATGTCGAAATCGCTGACTTGGGCGAGTGGATCGGGGCGTCGGCTCATTAGTTTAGTCAGGGCCTGTCTGAAGATTAGAAATGTTGGCTTTTTCAGACTTTATCGCCGTGCCAATTTAGCTGCAACAACATCCATCGTTGCCTAATCGTCTTCCGAGGAACCGCCGATGAACATGCCCGAAACCGCTACCGCCGGTATCGCCAGCCAGCTCAAGCTGGATGCCCACTGGATGCCCTACACCGCCAACCGCAACTTCCAGCGCGACCCACGCCTGATCGTGGCGGCCGAAGGCAGCTACCTGTTCGACGACCAGGGGCGCAAGATCTTCGATGCCCTGTCCGGCTTGTGGACCTGTGGCGCCGGGCATACCCGCAAGGAAATCACCGAGGCGGTGGCTCGCCAGATCGGCACTCTGGACTATTCCCCGGCCTTCCAGTTCGGCCACCCGCTGTCGTTCCAGCTGGCCGAGAAGATCACCGAGCTGACCCCGGGCGACCTGAACCATGTGTTCTATACCAACTCCGGTTCCGAGTGTGCCGACACCGCGCTGAAGATGGTGCGTGCCTACTGGCGCCTGAAAGGCCAGGCGACCAAGACCAAGATCATCGGCCGTGCCCGTGGCTACCACGGCGTGAACATCGCCGGCACCAGCCTCGGTGGTGTCAACGGTAACCGCAAGCTGTTCGGTCAGTTGCTGGATGTCGACCACCTGCCTCACACCGTGCTGCCGGTGAACGCCTTCTCCAAAGGCATGCCGGAAGAGGGCGGTATCGCCCTGGCTGACGAGATGCTCAAGCTGATCGAGCTGCACGACGCCTCCAACATCGCTGCCGTGATCGTCGAGCCGCTGGCGGGTTCGGCTGGTGTACTGCCGCCGCCGAAGGGTTACCTGAAGCGCCTGCGTGAAATCTGCACCCAGCACAACATCCTGCTGATCTTCGACGAAGTGATCACCGGCTTCGGCCGCATGGGCGCAATGACTGGCGCCGAAGCCTTCGGCGTGACCCCGGACCTGATGTGCATCGCCAAGCAGGTGACCAACGGCGCCATCCCGATGGGCGCGGTGATCGCCAGCAGCGAGATCTACCAGACCTTCATGAACCAGCCGACCCCGGAATACGCCGTGGAATTCCCGCACGGGTATACCTACTCGGCCCACCCGGTAGCCTGTGCCGCCGGTATCGCCGCGCTGGACCTGCTGCAGAAGGAAAACCTGGTACAGGCCGCCGCCGAGCTGGCGCCGCACTTCGAGAAGCTGCTGCATGGCGTGAAAGGCACCAAGAACATCGTCGATATCCGCAACTACGGCCTGGCCGGTGCGATCCAGATCGCAGCCCGCGACGGTGATGCCATCGTGCGTCCTTACGAAGCGGCGATGAAACTGTGGAAGGCAGGCTTCTATGTACGCTTCGGTGGCGACACCCTGCAGTTCGGCCCAACCTTCAACACCACGCCGCAGGAGCTGGACCGCCTGTTCGACGCAGTGGGCGAAACCCTGAACCTGATCGACTGATCTTTCCGATTCTGATGCCAGGCGCGTGAACACATCGCGCCTGCCTCAACCTTCTTTATCTGGAGTTTTGCATGAGCATTGTTCAGCACCTGATCCACGGCGAACTGGTTACCAAGGGTGAGCGCACCGCCGATGTCTTCAACCCGTCCACCGGCCAGGCCGTGCGCAAGGTCGAACTGGCCAGCCGCGCGACCGTGCAGGAAGCGATCGACTCGGCCAAGGCGGCCTTCCCGGCCTGGCGCAACACCCCTCCGGCCAAGCGCGCCCAGGTGATGTTCCGCTTCAAGCAACTGCTGGAGCAGAACGAAGCGCGTATCTCGCAGATGATCAGCGAAGAGCACGGCAAGACCCTGGAAGATGCTGCCGGCGAACTGAAGCGTGGCATCGAGAACGTCGAGTTCGCCTGCGCCGCACCGGAAGTGCTGAAAGGCGAGTACAGCCGCAACGTCGGCCCGAACATCGATGCATGGTCCGACTTCCAGCCGCTGGGCGTGGTTGCCGGTATCACCCCGTTCAACTTCCCGGCCATGGTACCGCTGTGGATGTACCCACTGGCCATCGCCTGCGGCAACGCCTTCATCCTCAAGCCTTCCGAGCGCGACCCGAGCTCGACCCTGTTCATCGCCCAGCTGCTGCTGGAAGCCGGCCTGCCGAAGGGCATCCTCAATGTGGTGCACGGCGACAAGGAAGCGGTGGATGCGCTGATCGAAGCGCCGGAAGTGAAAGCCTTGAGCTTCGTCGGTTCGACCCCGATCGCCGAGTACATCTACGCTGAAGGCACCAAGCGCGGCAAGCGTGTGCAGGCCCTGGGTGGTGCGAAGAACCATGCGGTGCTGATGCCGGATGCCGACCTGGATAATGCCGTTAGCGCACTGATGGGTGCTGCCTACGGTTCGTGCGGTGAGCGTTGCATGGCCATTTCGGTGGCGGTGTGCGTGGGTGATCAGGTGGCCGACGCCCTGATTGCCAAGCTGGAACCACAGATCAAGGCGCTGAAGATTGGTGTCGGCACCTCGTGCGGCCTGGACATGGGCCCGCTGGTCACGGCTGCTGCCCGTGACAAGGTAGTAGGCTACATTGATGACGGTGTCGCTGCTGGTGCCAAGCTGGTGGTGGATGGCCGTGGCTTCCGTGTGGCCGGTAATGAGGATGGCTACTTCGTTGGTGGCACCCTGTTCGACAAGGTGACCCCGGAGATGCGCATCTATAAGGAAGAGATCTTCGGCCCGGTGTTGTGCGTAGTGCGTGTGAACAGCCTGGAGCAGGCCATGCAGCTGATCAACGATCACGAGTATGGCAACGGCACCTGCATCTTCACCCGTGACGGTGAAGCGGCGCGCCTGTTCTGCGACGAGATCGAAGTGGGCATGGTTGGTGTGAACGTGCCGCTGCCGGTGCCGGTGGCTTACCACAGCTTTGGTGGCTGGAAGCGCTCGCTGTTCGGTGACTTGCATGCCTATGGCCCGGACGGTGTGCGCTTCTATACCCGCCGCAAGGCGATCACCCAGCGTTGGCCGCAGCGGGCCAGCCATGAGGCTTCGCAGTTTGCCTTCCCTAGTTTGTAAGGGATGAGCAGAAGCGGGGAGGCCGACAGGCCTCCCCGCTTTGTTTTTCAGCGATATTAAAGTTTCTTGAAATTAAGGGTTGACGCCCTCTCGAATCCCCTTATAATGCGCCCCACTTCCAGCGACATCGGAACGAAAAACTCCTTGTTCATCAAGGGGTTAAGTAGTTAAGAAGAAGCTGAAAGCGCTACGATCAACTGATCGACAGCGGTTGAGATGATGGTTGACAGCGCTTTTAAACGCTGTATGATTCGCCTCCCGCTACGAGAGATCGCAGCGAGTC
>NZ_JAFGYI010000210.1:0-503 GCF_017490905.1 Pseudomonas sp. 32_A
TTCTTGGCGTGACGCTTGACTGCAGCGGCAGCCTTGCGCTTGCGCTCGGCAGTCGGCTTCTCGTAGAACTCGCGCGAACGGACTTCGGCCAGCACGCCGGCTTTTTCGCAGGAGCGCTTGAAGCGACGCAGGGCTACGTCGAAGGGTTCATTCTCTTTAACTTTGACAGCGGGCATCCAGGACGTACCTTCACTTGATTACCGGTGGCAACGCGCTTCGGCAAATGACTCGCAAGCACGCTGGTTTTAAGAGTTGCGGATGTTAACCCCTGAACGCCGGGAATGCAAAGCCTGCGAGCGAAAAGCGCTGGTCGGTCGCCGGCCGTGGCGATTAATATGCACGGCTTCATTCGCCTCCGTGGAAGGTTGAACCCATGCTGGTGCTGGGGCTGGAAACATCCTGCGACGAGACCGGGGTCGCGCTTTACGATAGCGAGCAGGGCCTGCTGGCCGATGCGTTGTTCAGCCAGATCGATCTGCACCGCGTGTACGGCGGGGTGGTGC
>NZ_JAFGYI010000211.1:0-502 GCF_017490905.1 Pseudomonas sp. 32_A
CCGGCCTCGAGCTTCGCGAGCCCGTGCGGGATCACGTAGCCCGCGAACGCGCTGATGCCGAGGCCCGCGCTCGCCGCCGCGCGCAGCACCGCGATGCTCGTGCTCGCCACCGCGATCCGGTACGGCCGGCCGATCGCATCGAGCGTCTCGAGCACGCGCTGGCGCGACACGCTCGGCTGCGGATGCAGCGCGAGCGGCAGCACGGGCTCGCGCCCGGTGAGCGGCGAAGCGGGGCCCGCGCACCAGTAGAGCGGCTCGGTGCGGATCACGCGGCCGCGCCGGCTGCCCGCGATCCGCTTGGCGAAGACGAGATCGTGCCGCCCGGCGTCGAGCGCGTCGAACAGATCGCCGGACAAGCCGGTCGCGATCTCGAGCTCGACTTCCGGGTTGCGCTGCACGAAGCTCGCGAGCGCGGCCGTCAGGTGCGTGAGCGCGAAATCCTCCGACAAGCCGAGCCGGACCTTGCCCGACAGCGGCGGCCCGCAGACCGACGCGACCGCCT
>NZ_JAFGYI010000212.1:0-502 GCF_017490905.1 Pseudomonas sp. 32_A
GTGCTATGTCGTGTACAAAGGGAAGGCTCCGGGGGTGTACTACGAGTGGCCTGAGTGTTAGGCGCAAGTGAATGGGGTCTCGGTCACCAACCATAAAGGCTTCAAAAGCAGACAAGAAGCAGAAGCTAGTTACTTGAGGTTCACGCTAGCGCGAGAGAGGACTCGTAACCACCGCCTCATGTACTGCATAGTTCCGCTCTTCTCGCGTATATCATTGTTTAGATGGATGATGATGTAGTTGCAAGTATTCGAGACTTGTATCGCTATTTTCGAAATGATGACAAGAGACCACTTTCCGTTGGATGATGATTATGATGATGACCACCTTGTTTCTCTATGTATATGCTATGATTACATTTGTATGTGTATGATATGCTAGAGATTATTGTATAAAGCCCAAAACAAAATTCAGCAGCACAAAATATGGAGCAGAAAAAATCAAAAACTAATAACAGTAGCACGGGGTATGGCATTAGCAGTAGCTCTCTTTGAACAAGGACGC
>NZ_JAFGYI010000213.1:0-502 GCF_017490905.1 Pseudomonas sp. 32_A
TTTCTATCCCGCGTGTCGCATCGGCCGAGCTCGCGGCCACGCGCACCTGGATCGACAATCGGCATCACACATTGCCGTGTGTCGTCGCCACCGTGCCAGCGGACTGAGTCACGTGGTGCCTGCCCTCATGCTGTGGAACACGGTCTACCTTGAGCGCGCGATCGATGCGCTACGCGTAGTACGAAGAAAGCGATGAGAGTTTGATGCCGCGCGTGACGCCCTTGGTTGGGGTCGCATTGTTCTAATCGGCGATTACATTTGGCACACCAGCAAGCGGGCTGCCCATGGGCGGTTCAGGTTGCTGCGGTCTACTAATTTTTGTTGAGAATCCTGATCCACGGATTGGTTTCGCCTGGGTGATTTGTCGATTTTTGTGACGCGATATTGACTTGTAATTTTGGATGACGCTTCATTCGGTCATCAATATTTTGCCTTGTTACATTGCTTTCGATTGATTTTGTTTAGGTATCCAGATAAACAAACTTCTAAGATAATATGGAAA
>NZ_JAFGYI010000214.1:0-501 GCF_017490905.1 Pseudomonas sp. 32_A
GAGATCTCGAGCCAGCCGAGCCCGCGCGAGCTCGACATGATCGCGTCGACGGGCGAGCAGGTCAGCGTGGGCCTGCTGTCGATCGCGCTGCAGGACATCGGCGTCGAGGCGGTGAGCTATGCCGGCTGGCAGGTGCCCATCAAGACCGACAGCGCGTACACGAAGGCGCGCATCCACTCGATCGACGACGAGCGCGTGCGCCGCGATCTCGACGCGGGCAAGGTCGTCATCATCACGGGTTTTCAGGGCGTCGATCCGGACGGCCACATCACGACGCTCGGCCGCGGCGGCTCGGACACGTCGGCGGTCGCGGTCGCGGCGGCGCTCGAAGCGGACGAATGCCTGATCTACACGGACGTCGACGGCGTATACACGACCGATCCGCGCGTCGTCGAAGAGGCGCTCCGGCTCGATAGCGTTACGTTCGAGGAAATGCTGGAAATGGCGAGCCTCGGCTCGAAGGTGCTGCAGATCCGCTCGGTCGAGTTCGCGGGCAAGTAC
>NZ_JAFGYI010000215.1:0-501 GCF_017490905.1 Pseudomonas sp. 32_A
TTATTACTCATGGGGAGCACCAACTAGACAAGCAGAACAAGGTGACATCTTGCTTGTTGATAATGACTATGATTTTTGGGTATGTACGCTGAAAAATGGTGGGTTTTGGGAAAAATACCCTTTTGAAGAACTACCAGCAGAATATAAAGCTTGGCTTCTATTGGTTGGTATTTAGCAATCACATACAATCCTTATGCGGCCTGCCGGCCGCTTCGTTGAATTGTTCGTGAGAGAACGAGTTGAGAGCATTCCGCAAGGGATGCTCTCTTTTTTTATTTGGAGCTCAGATGGAAATAAAAAACCAAGGATGGCTCATCTTCAAAACAGATAAGGGTTGGGAGATGAAGACAGTCTCCAACGCTGAAGACCTAATCTCCGCTGTAGAAGGTACGTATTGGCTTCAGGTAAACGCAATGCCTAAAGCCAAAGCACAAGGGTCAAATTGGAATTACGCATTCCACCAAATACCACCACAGGTGCTTACATGGGCAACCCTACTAC
>NZ_JAFGYI010000216.1:0-501 GCF_017490905.1 Pseudomonas sp. 32_A
TGGCGATCCTTGCGGGCTTCGAGCAGTCGCGCGGCGAGATCGTCATCACGCTCGACGCCGATCTGCAGAACCCGCCGGAGGAAATCGGCAAGCTGATCGCGAAGATGCGCGAAGGCTACGACTACGTCGGCTCGATCCGGCTGCAGCGCCAGGACAGCCTGTTCCGCCGCAAGGCGTCGGCCGCGATGAACCGGCTGCGCGAGCGCATCACGCGCATCAAGATGACCGACCAGGGCTGCATGCTGCGCGCGTACAGCCGCCACATCATCGACACGATCAACCGCTGCGGCGAGGTGAACACGTTCATCCCCGCGCTCGCGTACACGTTCGCGCAAAACCCGACCGAAATCGAGGTCGCGCACGAAGAGCGCTTCGCGGGCGAATCGAAATACTCGCTGTACAGCCTGATCCGCCTGAACTTCGATCTCGTCACGGGCTTCTCGGTCGTGCCGCTGCAATGGCTGTCGTTCATCGGCGTGATCCTCTCGCTCGGCTCGGCCG
>NZ_JAFGYI010000217.1:0-500 GCF_017490905.1 Pseudomonas sp. 32_A
CTGTAAAGACAGTGCCGTAGATCGGAATACCTGAATCCCGAGACACGCTTTGCATTGGGCGAGTATTAACGCTACTCTCGACAAACAATGAAGGAACTGCCGATGCTTGCAATTGGTCGACTAAATTCTTGATCTGAGCAGGCGTTCCTTCTTCTTCGGTGTTGATTTCCCAGATATAAGCGGATGGCACACCATAGGCCTTCGAGAAGTACTTAAAGGCGCCTTCACTTGTCACGATCAATTTCTTTTCTTCAGGAATTGAAGCAAAATTATCTTTCGCTTGTTGGTCTAATTCGGAAAGCTGCTGCAGATAGTGTTCCAAGTTTTCTTGATAGACCCCCTGATTTGCAGGATCTTTCTTACTCAATTGTTGTGCGATATTTCGCGCATAGATCATCCCATTTTCCAAATTAAGCCATGCATGAGGATCTGCCTTTGTATGATCAGCATCATCCGATAGATACAGGACTTCTACGCCATCACTGACGGCAAAATAATCT
>NZ_JAFGYI010000028.1:0-79868 GCF_017490905.1 Pseudomonas sp. 32_A
GTTCCTGGCGCAGATACTGCACTGAGACCTGTTCCGACCTCTTCGCGGGTAAACCCGCTCCCACAGGTTCATCATTGGTCCTGAAGGCCAAGGTAATCCTGTGGGAGCGGGTTTACCCGCGAAGAGGTCGGAACAGGTCTCAGTGCAGTATCTGCGCCAGGAACCCCTTGGCCCGCTCGGTACGCGGCTGGTTGAAGAATACCTGTGGCGGGCTGTCTTCGATGATCTGCCCGCCCTCGAGGAACAACACCCGCTCGGCCACCTGGCGGGCAAAGCCCATTTCATGGGTGACGCAAAGCATGGTCATGCCGGTGCCGGCCAGTTGCACCAGCACATCCAGCACTTCGGCAACCATCTCCGGGTCAAGCGCCGAGGTGGGCTCGTCGAACAGCATGATGCGCGGCTTCATGCACAGCGCCCGGGCAATCGCCACGCGCTGCTGCTGACCGCCGGACAGCTGGCTGGGGTACTTGTGCGCCTGGCTTTCGATGCCGACCTTGCTCAGGTACATGCGCGCCCGCTCCTCGGCGTCCTTGCGCGACAGCCCGCGCACGCTGGTGGGGGCCAGCAGGCAGTTGTCGAGCACGCTCATGTGCGGGAACAGGTTGAAGTGCTGGAACACCATGCCGATGTCGCTGCGCACCTGCGCTGCTTCGCGGCTGGTGGCCGCCAGGTCGATGCCATCCACCTTGATGCTGCCCTGCTGGGCAACTTCCAGGCGGTTGATGCAACGGATCAGGGTCGACTTGCCGGAGCCGGACGGCCCGCACAGTACGATGCGTTCGCCTTCACGCACTTGCAGGTCGATGTTGCGCAGCACGTGGAACGCGCCGTAGTGCTTGTTCAGGCCCTCAATGCGGATCAGCACCGGGCGCGGGTCGGGTTCGGGGGCAAGGGTGGCAAGGCTCAGTGGTGCGGTCATCTTGTTGTTCTCCCGCAGGGGTTCAGTCGAAACGGGTCGCGCTGTAAGGCGCGGGGTCGGTGAAGGGGCGTTCGCCGGTGACCAGCTCGGCCACCAGCCGGCCGCTGACCGGGCCCAGGGTAAGGCCGTGGTGGGCGTGGCCGAAGTTGAACCACAGCCCCGGGTGGCGCGGCGCCGGGCCAATCACCGGGCGCATGTCGGGCAGGCACGGGCGGCGGCCCAGCCAGGGGGTGTCGTCCAGGCGCTCGCCCAGGGCCGGGAACAGCTTGCGCGCCAGGGCTTCGCAGCGGCCCAGCTGGATCTGGTTGCCAGGCGCGCTGCTGGCGTCGAACTCGATGCCGGTGGTCAGGCGCACGCCGCGGGCCATTGGCGCCAGCACGTAGCCGCCCTGGGTGTCACAGATGGAATGCTCCAGTTGCGCGCCGTCACGGGTGCTGTAGTGCATGTGGTAACCACGCTTGATCGCCAGCGGGATCTGGTAGCCCAGGCCGCTGAACAGGTCGGCCGATTGCGGGCCGAGGCAGGCCACCACCTCGTTGGCGGTAATCGGGCCGCGGCGGCTGTCCACCCGCCATTGGCCGTCGACCTGGCGCAGGCTGCGCGCATCGCCATGCAGGAACTGCCCGCCGCGCTGCGTGAACAGGGTGGCGTAGCCGCGGGTGAGGGCGCCGGGGTTGTTCACGGTCTTGGGGTCGAGCCAGTGGATGCCGCCGACCACGCTGGCGTCCAGCTGGTGCTCGCGGGCCTGCAACTGCCCGCATTCGAGGATTTCGAACTGCAGGCCATAACGGCTCAGGCCCTTGGCGTCGGCCTTGGCCTGCTCGAACAGCACCGGGTCACGGAACACTTCGATCCAGCCTTTGGCCTGCACCAGCCCTTCCAGGCCGGCAGCAGCGATGAATGCGTCGTGCTCCTCTACGCAGCGCTGCACCAGCGGCAGCATGTCGGCGGCGGCCCCGGCCAGGCGCCCGGGGGCCGACTGGCGCCAGTAGCGCCACAGCCAGGGTGCGGCCTTGGGCAAGTGCAGCAGGCTGTAGCGCACATCGGGTTGGCGGTTCAGGCCGTAGCGCAGCAGTGCGCCCAGTTGCCGGGGGAAGGCATAGGGGATGACGCTGGAGCGCTCGATCAGCCCGGCGTTGCCGTGGCTGGTGCCGCAGCCCGGCTCGTCGCGGTCGATCAGGATCACCTGCCGCCCGCGGGCCTGCAGGTGCAGCGCGGTGCTGACGCCGACGATGCCGGCGCCGAGGACAAGGGTCTGGCAATGCATGGAACGTATCCTTCGGTCAGTTCAGGTGGCGGCCCAGGCGGGCTTCCAGGTGTTTCAGCAGGCGCCGCACCAGTTCGACGATCAGCAGGTAGAGCACGGCGGCCCACAGGTAGATCTGGAAGTCGAAACTGCGCGAGAAGGCCAGTTTGGTTACGCCCATCAGGTCGTAGATGGTCACCAGCGAGGCGATCGCGCTGGCCTTGATCATCAGGATCAGTTCGTTGCCCAGCGGGCCGATGGCCACCAGCAGCGACTGCGGCAGGATCACCTTGAAGAAAGTGGTCGAGCGCTTCAGGTTCAGCGCCCGTGCCGCCTCATGTTGCCCGGGGGCGACAGCCATCAGGCTGCCGCGGAAGATCTCGGCCTGGTAGGCGGCGGTGTTCAGGGTGAACGCCAGCAAGGTGCAGAACCACGCCTCGCGGAAGAACCACCACAGGCCGACGTCCTGCCAGAAGCCCTTGAGCGAGCCCAGGCCGTAATACAGCAGGAACAGCTGGGCCAGCAGCGGCGAGCCGCGGAAGAAGTACACGTAGCCGGCGGCCATGCGCTGCAGCAGCAGGCTGCGCGACATGCGCGCCAGGGCCAGCAACAGGCCGAGCACGGCACCCAGGCTGAAGGAAATCGCCACCAGCTTGGCGGTTACCAGCAGGCCATCCAGGAAGCGCGGGCCGTAGCGGTCCAGCAGGTCGGGGTCGAGGACCAGCGCCAGCAGTTGTTCGAAGCTCATGCGCGTGCTCCTTGCAGGTGGCGGTTGCTGCGCCGTTCGATGAAGGCGAACACACGCCCGGAAATGGCGGCAAACAGCAGGTAGCCCAGGCAGGCCACGCCATAGAAGAACATCGGCTCCTTGGTCACGCTGACGGCCAGGTTGGTCTGGCGCATCAGGTCGACCAGCGAGATGGTGGATACCAGCGAGGTGTCCTTGAGCAGCGACAGCCAGTTGTTGGACAGGCCGGGCAAGGCGATGCGGGTCAGTTGCGGCAGCAACACCTTGAAGAAGCCGGTGCGCTTGCTCAGGCCCAGCGCCGAGCAGGCTTCCAGCTGGCCCTTGGGCAGGGTCTTGAAGGCTGCCAGCCAGATCTCGCTGGAGAATGCGGCGAACACCAGGCTGAAGGCGATCATCGCGGCGAGGAAGGTATTGATCAGGAACTCACCCTGGTAGCCCATGGCCGCGAGAATCTTCTGCGCAGCGATCTGGCAGCCGTAATAGATGATCAGCAGTGTCAGCAGTTCGGGCAGGCCACGGAACACGGTAGAGAAGGTGGTGGCCCAGGCCCGCGGCAAGCGCTTGCGCGAGCGTGCTGCAAGGGCGACCACCAGGCCCAGCGGCAGGCCGATGGGCAGGCAGGCCAGGGCCAGGGAAACGGTTACCAGCGCGCCGGCCAGCAGCGCCTGGCCCCAACCTCCACTGGCGAAGGACAGCAAGGACAATTGATCGAGCATGACAAACCCCTAGGATGGGCAACGCGGACTTTTTGTAGGAGCGGCCTTGTGTCGCGAAAGGGCTGCGGAGCAGCCCCAGGATCTATGCCGCAGCAGGGATTGCCGGGGCCGCCTTGCGGCCCTGTCGCGACACAAGGCCGCTCCTACAGAAATTGCGCAGTTTCCTGAAGATCAGTTGTAGATATCGAAAGCGAAGTACTTGCTGGCGATCTTCTGGTAGGTGCCGTTGGCCACGATCTGCTGCAGCGCGGTGTTCAGGCGCTGGCGCAGGGCTTCGTCGTCCTTGCGCACGGCAATGGCGGCATCGGCCTTGGTGTTGGCCACGTCGCCGAGGATCTTGCAGCAGTCCCCGCCGTTCTTGGTCATCCATTCGTTCAGGGGGAACTTGTCGGCAATAACACCGTCCAGGCGGCCCGCAGCCAGGTCGGCGTTGGCTTCGTCCATGGTCGGGTACAGCTTCACATCGGCACCGGCCTTGGCATAGACGTCTTCGGCGTAGATGGCCTGGGTGGAGGACGACTGGGCGCCAACGGTGTAGCCGTCGAAGTTGGTCTGGGCGTCGTTGATCTTGCTGTCCTTGGCCACGGCGACGGTCAGCGGGGTGCGGTAGTAGTGGTCGGTGAAGGCGATCTTCTTGCGCCGTTCTTCGGTGTTGATCATCGACGCGACCACTGCATCGTACTTGCGTGCCATCAGCGCCGGGATGATGCCCTCCCAGTCCTGGGCCACCAGCGTGCACTCGACTTTCATCTGCTCGCACAGGGCATGGGTGATGTCCACGTCGAAGCCGTGTAACTGGTTATTGGCATCGACATAGTTGAAGGGCGGGTAGGCGCCCTCGGTGGCGAAGCGCAGGGTTTCGGCACTGGCGGCACCCGACAGCAGCAGGGCACACGCACCCACCAAGGCCATGGTCTTGTTCATCTCGCACCTCATTGCACTCTTGCTATTGTTGTTTTCCCGTCGACCACGAGGTGTAGCCGACGAATTCGTTATGTAGAGCGGCAGTTGCTTCCAAGCGTTTTTCAACATCCGGTCCGAGCTTCTTGCAGACCTCGTTGACCATCAGGTGCACCCACGACAGCATGGTCGAGGTGGATTCCCAGAACAGGTTGAACTCGGTGGGGATGCGGAACACCTCGTCGGCGTTGGCATCGGCCCAGTCACAGAAGGGGTCGGTCACCAGGGTGACCGCAATGCCAGCCTCGCGCGCCTTCTGGCACAACAGCAGGGCATGGCGGGAATAACGGCGGGCCTCGAACACCACCAGGGCGCTGTCTTCGGCGCGGCCCAGCAATACTTCGCCAAAGTGCCCGGCGCTGATATCGACCAGCTGCACGCCATCGCGCAGATACTGCAGCAGGTGGCTCATGCACATGGCGATGCCGCGCTCGGTCTGGAAGCCGGCAATGAACACCCGCCGTTTGCTCGCCAGGCGCTGGGCGACACTGTGCCAGGCGCTGCCCTGGCGATACTCGTGCACGCGCACCAGGGCGGCTATTTCCAGCTCCAGGCTGCCGGCGTTGTCGCTGGCGTCCTGGTTCTGGCGGTAATCTTGCAAGCGGTCGCCCACCAGCCACGGGCCATCGCCCAGGTCGTTCTGCAGGTCTTGCTTCAACGCCTTGAGATGGGCATAACCCAATGAGCGGCAGAAACGGCCGACGCTGGATTCGCTGACGCCCAGCTTGACGGCAATGCTGGCCGAGGTCTGGAACGGCAGTTCGTGCAGGTTGGCGAGCATGTAGCTGGCGATCTTGCGGCCCGAAGCAGCGGCCCCTTCGAGGCTGTTTTCCAGGCGTTGCTTGATCGGTTGGCTCATGCTGCTGCTCCAGGGGTAAGGCTTGCGAAAGAAAATGGCTTTTTTCTGTCATCAAGTCAACATTTGACAGATAGCTGTCACATGCCGGAAAGTTTTTGTCGTTGCAACGCTGTAGCCATTCCAATTCCAACAAGGAGCTTCAGATGTCCGCACCTTCCACCAGCACCGTCGTGCGCGTGCCTTTTACCGAGCTGCAGGGCCTGTTGCAGACCATCTTCCAGCGCCATGGCTGCAGCGAAAGCGTGGCCCGGGTACTGGCCCACAACTGCGCCAGCGCCCAGCGCGATGGTGCCCATAGCCATGGGGTGTTCCGCATGCCCGGCTATGTTTCGACATTGGCCAGCGGTTGGGTCGATGGCCAGGCCACGCCGAAGGTCAGCGACGTGGCGCCCGGTTATGTTCGCGTCGATGCCGCAGGCGGCTTCGCCCAGCCGGCGCTGGCAGCGGCCCATGAACTTCTGGTGGCGAAGGCGCGCAACGCCGGTATCGCCGTACTGGCGATCCACAACTCGCACCATTTCGCCGCGCTGTGGCCGGATGTGGAACCATTCGCCGACGAAGGCCTGGTAGCCCTGAGCGTGGTCAACAGCATGACCTGCGTGGTGCCGCATGGCGCCCGCAAGCCGTTGTTCGGCACCAACCCCATCGCCTTTGCCGCGCCCTGCGCCGAACATGACCCGATCGTCTTCGACATGGCCACCAGCGCCATGGCCCATGGCGACGTGCAGATTGCCGCGCGCGCTGGCCAGCAGTTGCCAGAGGGCATGGGGGTGGATGCCAATGGTGAGCCGACCACCGACCCCAAGGCGATTCTGGAAGGTGGCGCCTTGCTGCCATTTGGCGGGCACAAGGGCTCGGCCTTGTCGATGATGGTGGAGTTGCTGGCGGCGGCATTGACCGGCGGGCATTTCTCCTGGGAGTTCGACTGGTCGGGGCACCCGGGGGCGAAGACGCCATGGACCGGGCAGCTGATCATCGTCATCGACCCGAGCAAGGCCGAGGGCGAGCGGTTTGCCCAGCGCAGCCGCGAGCTGGTCGAGCAGATGCAGGCGGTGGGGCTGACGCGCATGCCGGGCGAGCGGCGTTACCGCGAGCGCGAGGTGGCCGAGGAGGAGGGGGTGGCGTTGACCGAGCAGGAGTTGCAAGGTCTGAAGGAGTTGCTTGGCTGACCCGGCCCTTTCGCGGGTGAACCCGCTCCCACAGGTACTGCGCAGGTTTCAAGGGCAGTGATATCCCTGTGGGAGCGGGTTCACCCGCGAAGAGGCCCGCATTGGCAACTTCATCTTCAGCCATGCAATGTTGCATAGACAACCTTGCACAATAGTTGATGTTCCTGAGCCCGCACTCCGGGTATGCTCAGGGCTGCCTTTTCGAACTGTCCTGATCCAAGGAGCTGCACGCTGTGTTCAAACATGTCGATGCCTATGCCGGCGACCCGATCCTCTCGTTGATGGAAACCTTCAAGGCCGACCCGCGCGCCGACAAGGTCAACCTGAGTATCGGCCTTTACTACGATGAGGCCGGCGTGGTGCCGCAACTGGCGGCTGTGGATGCGGTGGAAAAACGCATCGCCGGCCAGGACCACGAAGCCTCGCTGTACCTGCCGATGGAAGGCCTGGCCAGCTACCGCCAGGCGATCCAGGCGCTGCTGTTCGGTGCCGATCACCCGGCCGTGACCGGCGGGCGCGTGGCCACCGTGCAGACCGTGGGCGGTTCCGGCGCTCTCAAGGTCGGTGCCGACTTCCTCAAGCGCTACTTCCCGCAGTCCGAAGTCTGGGTCAGCAACCCGACCTGGGACAACCACCGCGCCATCTTCGAAGGCGCCGGCTTCAAGGTGCATACCTACCCGTATTTCGACCAGGCCACCCGTGGCGTGGACTTCGACGGCATGCTGGCCACCCTGCAGACCCTGCCGGCCAACAGCGTGGTGCTGCTGCACCCGTGCTGCCACAACCCCACCGGCGCCGACCTGGAACAGCACCAGTGGCAACAGGTGGTTGAAGTGGTCAAGGCACGCCAGCTGATCCCGTTCCTCGACATCGCCTACCAGGGCTTCGCCGAGGGCCTGGTGGAAGATGCCTACGCCATCCGCGAAATGGCCCGCGCCGGCGTGCCGTGCCTGGTCAGCAACTCGTTCTCGAAGATCTTCTCGCTGTACGGCGAGCGGGTCGGCGGCCTGTCGGTGGTCTGCGACGATGACGCCACCGCGCAGAGCGTGCTCGGCCAGCTCAAGGCTACCGTACGCCGCAACTACTCCAGCCCGCCCAACTTCGGCGCCCAGCTGGTCGCTGGCGTGCTCGGCGATGCCGGCCTGAATGCACAGTGGGCCGAAGAAGTCGAAGTGATGCGCAAGCGTATCCTCGACATGCGCCAGGCGCTGGTCGATGCCCTGGCCGTGCTGCTGCCAGGCCAGGACTTCCAGTTCTTCCTGCGCCAGCGCGGCATGTTCAGCTACACCGGCTTCAGCGTCGAGCAGGTGCGCCGCCTACGTGACGAGTTCGGCGTGTACCTGATCGACAGCGGCCGCGTATGCATGTCCGGCCTGCGCCCGGCCAACCTGCAACGGGTTGCCGAAGCCTTCGCCGCCGTCCAGAAGTAACACCGCACGGGGCCGCGTCCATGGGGCCGCGGCCTTCTATAGGAGCGGCCTTGTGTCGCGAAAGGGCCGCAAAGCGGCCCCGGCAATATTCGCGGCGAAGCTGCAAACGTTGGGAGCGCTGCGCACCCCTTTCGCGACACCAGGCCGCTCCTACATCTGTCAAATCCCTCCTGCAGTCCAGCGGCACAACCCGCTTGTAAAGACAAGTGCAACCGCTCCTCGGAAAAGGACTTCGCAAGTGCAACCTTTCCGTGCACAATCGCGCTCCCTTTTTCGGTTGAGTTGGGCGAAACGTCTATTTCGCCATTCTCAGCCTGTTGCAGTCTTGCGAGTGGAGCTTCACCCGGAATGAATGAGCAGGCCCCAAGCGTTGAACAACGCTTTGCAGAATCGACCCCCGCCACCCTTGGCAGCTGGTCGCGTCATGACACCACCTGGATGCTGGGCCTGTTCGGCACAGCGATCGGCGCCGGAACCCTGTTCCTGCCGATCAACGCCGGCCTTGGCGGCTTCTGGCCGCTGCTGATCCTGGCCATCCTGGCCTTTCCGATGACCTATTTCGCTCACCGCGGGCTGACCCGCTTCGTCCTTTCCGGGCGCAATGACGGCGACATCACCGAAGTGGTCAGGGAACACTTCGGCAGTACCGCCGGCGCCTCGATCACCGTGCTGTACTTCTTTGCAATCTTCCCGATCCTGCTTATCTATAGCGTGGCACTGACCAACACCGTGTCCAGCTTCATCGAGCACCAGCTGCACCTGGCGCCGCCGCCACGGGCCATCCTGTCGTTCGTGCTGATCCTCGGCTTGCTGGCCATCGTGCGCTGCGGGGAGCAGGCCACGGTCAAGGTCATGAGCCTGCTGGTCTACCCGTTCATCGTTGCCCTGGCATTGCTGGGCCTGTACCTGGTGCCGCACTGGACCGGTGGCATTCTCGACAGCGCCACCCAGGTGCCGCCGGCCTCGGCCTTCCTGCATACCCTGTGGCTTGCGATTCCGGTGATGGTGTTCTCGTTCAACCACTCGCCGATCATCTCCGCCTTCGCCGTCGACCAGAAGCGCCGCTACGGTGAGCATGCCGATGAGCGTAGCGGCCAGATCCTGCGCCGTGCCCACCTGCTGATGGTGGTGATGGTGCTGTTCTTCGTGTTCAGCTGCGTGCTCACCCTGAGCAGCGCCCAGCTGGCCGAGGCCAAGGCGCAGAACCTGTCGATCCTGTCGTACCTGGCCAACCACTTCAGCAACCCGACCATCGCGTTCGCTGCGCCGCTGATCGCCTTCGTGGCCATTGCCAAGTCGTTCCTCGGCCACTACATCGGCGCCAGCGAAGGCCTGAAGGGCATCATTACCAAGGCCGGCGCACGCCCGGGAGCCAAGGCCCTGGACCGCGTGGTTGCCGCGCTGATGCTGGTGGTATGCTGGATCGTCGCCACCCTCAACCCAAGCATCCTCGGCATGATCGAGTCGCTCGGTGGCCCGATCCTCGCGGTGCTGCTGTTCCTGATGCCGATGTACGCCATTCGCCGCGTGCCATCCATGCGCAAATACAGCGGTGCTGCCTCCAACGTGTTTGTGGTGGTAGTCGGCCTGGTTGCGCTGACCTCGGTGGTATACGGCCTGCTGGGCTGATACGCCATCCGCAAAAGTAATGCCCGGGGCGCTTGTAGCCACCCGGGCATTTTTTTGTCCACAAGAATTGTCCGGTAATAGAACAATTTCACTGCCCCCATAGGCACCCGGCCGCCTTCATGCTTAACTCAGTGTCCTTTTCAAACCCCGCATAAGGATTTCGTCATGGCTCAAGTGACTCTCAAAGGCAACCCGGTTCAGGTCAACGGCGAGCTGCCGAAAACCGGCGCCCAGGCTCCGGCTTTCTCCCTGGTAGGTGAAGGCCTGGCTGACAAGTCGCTGCAAGACTACGCCGGCAAGCGCAAGGTGCTGAACATCTTCCCGAGCGTCGACACCCCGACCTGCGCTACCTCCGTGCGCAAGTTCAATGCCCAGGCCAACGATGTGGCCAACACCGTGGTGCTGTGCATCTCCGCCGACCTGCCGTTCGCTCAGGCACGCTTCTGCGGCGCCGAAGGCCTGGACAACGTGAAGAACCTGTCGACTCTGCGTGGCCGCGAGTTCCTCGAAAACTACGGCGTGGCCATCGCCGATGGCCCGCTGGCCGGCCTGGCCGCCCGTGCCGTGGTGGTGCTGGACGAAAACGACAAGGTGCTGCACAGCGAGCTGGTTGGCGAAATCGCTGATGAGCCGAACTACGACGCAGCTCTGGCTGTGCTGAAGTAAGGGTTGTGGGGTAGGTCGGCTGAGTCCTGTACCGGCCTCTTCGCGGGTAAACCCGCTCCCACAGGTACGGCACAGGTTTCAAAAGCTGTGATATCCCTGTGGGAGCGGGTTTACCCGCGAAGGGGCCGGCACAGGCAACCGAAACCTTTCAGCCCGCCACCGCTCCAGGCAACACCCTGTAAACGGCCCGGAACCATTTCCGGGCCGTTTTCATTTAAAGTTCAACCCCTTGGCAACGTAAGGCAAAGGTAAACCTCTGGTAAAGGCGCTTTGCTAAAACGAAGCCAGTGCTTATCGTTCATCCTCCCCAAGTCGTCATTCCGAACAAGGTTCGTTCAACCCATGCAAGCGTCCAATTCCCGTTCCCCTCGTCGCTGGCTCGTTGGCCTGTTGATCCTGCTGCTGGTGGCTGCACTGGCCTGGTGGCTGTGGCCCGCAGCAGCGCCTGCGCCCAAGGAAGCCGGTGGCGGGCGCGGTGGCAAGGGCATGGGCATGATGGGCGGCCGCCCGGGCTTTGGTGGCTCCAGCGACCCGGTGCCGGTGCGCGTCGAGCCGGTGCGGGTGGGCGACTTCCCGCTTTACTACAAGGCCCTGGGCACAGTCACCGCGACCAACACCGTCAACGTGCGCAGCCGCGTGGCTGGCGAGCTGGTGAAGATCCACTTCAAGGAAGGCCAGCAGGTCAAGGCCGGCGACCTGCTCGCCGAGATCGACCCGCGCCCGTACCGCATCGCCCTGCAACAGGCCGAAGGCACCCTGGCGCAGAACCAGGCGCAGCTGAAGAACGCCCAGGTCGACCTGGCCCGCTATAAAGGCCTGTACGCCGAAGACAGCATCGCCAAGCAAACCCTCGACACCGCCGAAGCACAGGTGGCGCAGTTCCAGGGGCTGGTAAAGACCAACCAGGCGCAGGTCAACGACGCCCGCCTCAACCTCGATTTCACCCAGATTCGCTCGCCGATCAACGGCCGTGTGGGCCTGCGCCAACTCGACCTGGGCAACCTGGTGGCGGCCAACGACACCACCGCGCTGGTGGTGATTACCCAGACCGAGCCGATCAGCGTTGCCTTCACCCTGCCGGAAACCGAGCTGAGCACCGTGCTGGAGCGCTACCGCAGCGGCGCCAGCCTGCCGGTCGAGGCCTGGGACCGCAGTGACAGCAAGCTGCAGTCCACCGGCGTGCTGGGCAGCATCGACAACCAGATCGACACCACCACCGGCACCCTCAAGTTCAAGGGCCGCTTCGAGAACAAGGACCTGGCCCTGTTCCCCAACCAGTTCGTCAACGTGCGCCTGCTGGCCGACACCCTCAAGCAGGTGACCATGGCCCCGGCGGCGGCCATCCAGTTCGGCAATGACGGCTCCTTCGCCTACGTGGTCAATGACCAGAACACGGTCAACATCCGCAAGCTCAAGGTTGGCGCCAGCGACGGCGAGAACAGCGTCATTCTCGAGGGCCTCAAGGCCGGCGACCGCCTGGTGCTGGAAGGCACCGACCGCCTGCGCGAAGGCACCAAGGTGGAAGTTGTCGAAGACAGCTCGCAAGTGCCGACCACCCCGGGCCAGCACCTGCAAGGCCAGGAAGCCAAGGGTTCGGCAAGCACTGGCGATGTGCAGCCCGGTCAAGCACAGCCTGGTAGCGCAGCAGGCAAGGCGGGCGCATGAACCTCTCGCGTCTGTTCATCCTGCGGCCGGTTGCCACCACGCTGAGCATGCTGGCCATCGTCCTGGCCGGCCTGATCGCCTACAAGCTGCTGCCGGTTTCCGCATTGCCGCAGGTGGATTACCCGACCATCCGGGTCATGACCCTGTACCCAGGCGCCAGCCCGCAGGTCATGACCAGCGCGGTTACCGCGCCGCTCGAACGTCAGTTCGGCCAGATGCCAGGCCTGGAGCAGATGGCCTCGACCAGCTCCGGCGGCGCCTCGGTGCTGACCTTGCGCTTCAACCTCGACATGAACATGGACGTTGCCGAGCAACAGGTGCAGGCCGCGATCAACGCCGCCAGCAACCTGCTGCCCAGCGACCTTCCGGCGCCGCCGGTGTACAACAAGGTCAACCCGGCCGACACCCCGGTGCTGACCCTGGCCATCTCCAGCAAGACCATGTCGCTGCCCAAGCTCAACGACCTGGTCGATACCCGTGTGGCACAGAAGCTCGCACAGATCAGCGGTGTGGGCATGGTCAGCATCGCCGGTGGCCAGCGCCAGGCGGTGCGGATCAAGGTCAACGTCGATGCCCTGGCCGCCAACGGCCTGAACCTGGAGGACGTACGCACCCTGATCGGCGCTTCCAACGTCAACCAGCCCAAGGGCAACTTCGACGGCCCGACCCGGGTGTCGATGCTCGACGCCAACGACCAGCTGCGTTCCCCTGAGGAATACGCCAACCTGATCCTGGCCTACAACAACGGTGCACCGCTGCGCCTGAAGGACGTGGCCGAAATCGTCGACGGCGCGGAAAACGAGCGCCTGGCTGCCTGGGCCAATGAAAACCACGCGGTGCTGCTGAACATCCAGCGCCAGCCGGGCGCCAACGTCATCGAAGTGGTCGACCGCATCAAGGCCCTGCTGCCGTCGATCACCGACAACCTGCCGGCTGGCCTGGATGTTTCGGTGCTCACCGACCGCACCCAGACCATCCGCGCCGCGGTCAAGGACGTGCAGCACGAACTGCTGATCGCCATTGCCCTGGTAGTGATGGTCACGTTCGTCTTCCTGCGTCGTTTCAGCGCCACCCTCATTCCGTCGATCGCCGTGCCACTGTCGCTGATCGGCACCTTTGGCGTGATGTACCTGGCCGGCTTCTCGGTCAACAACCTGACGCTGATGGCCCTGACCATCGCCACCGGTTTCGTGGTCGACGATGCCATCGTCATGCTGGAGAACATTTCCCGGCACATCGAGGAGGGCGAGACGCCCCTGCAAGCAGCGCTCAAGGGCGCCCGGCAAATCGGCTTCACCCTGATCTCGCTGACCTTCTCGCTGATCGCGGTACTGATCCCGCTGCTGTTCATGGCCGATGTGGTCGGCCGCCTGTTCCGCGAGTTTGCCATTACCCTGGCGGTGGCCATCCTGATTTCCCTGGTGGTATCGCTGACCCTGACGCCGATGATGTGCGCGCGCCTGCTCAAGCGCGAGCCCAAGGAAGACGAACAGGGGCGCTTCTACCGCGCCAGTGGCGCCTGGATCGACTGGCTGATCAGGCACTACGGCAGCGCCCTGCAGTGGGTACTCAAGCGCCAGCCGCTGACGTTGCTGGTGGCCGTGGCTAGCCTGGCGCTCACCGTATTCCTGTACATGGTAGTGCCCAAGGGCTTCTTCCCGGTGCAGGACACCGGGGTGATCCAGGGCATTTCCGAAGCACCGCAGTCCACCTCGTTCGCTGCCATGAGTGAACGCCAGCAGGCCTTGAGCAAGGTGATCCTGCAGGACCCGGCGGTGCAGAGCCTGTCGTCCTACATCGGTGTCGATGGCGACAACGCCACGCTCAACAGCGGCCGCCTGCTGATCAACCTCAAGCCCCATGGCGAGCGTGATGTCACGGCAAGTGAAGTGATCAACCGCCTGCAGCCGCAAGTCGACCGGCTGGTGGGCATCCGCCTGTTCATGCAACCGGTGCAGGACCTGAGCATCGAAGACCGGGTCAGCCGTACCCAGTACCAGTTCAGCCTGTCGTCGCCGGACGCCGACCTGCTGGCGCAGTGGAGCGGCAAGCTGGTGCAGGCGCTGCAGCAGCGCCCGGAGCTGGCCGATGTGGCCAGCGACCTGCAGGACAAGGGCCTGCAGGTGTACCTGGTGATCGATCGCGACATGGCCAGCCGCCTGGGCATCAGCGTGTCGCAGATCACCAACGCCCTGTATGACGCCTTCGGCCAGCGCCAGATCTCCACCATCTACACCCAGGCCAGCCAGTACCGTGTGGTGCTGCAGTCGCAGGACGCGGCTGTGATCGGCCCGCAGGCGCTGGAGTCGATCCACGTCAAGGCCACCGATGGCGGCCAGGTGCGCCTGTCGGCGCTGGCGCGCATCGAGCAGCGCCAGGCCCAGCTGGCCATTTCCCACATCGGCCAGTTCCCGGCGGTGACCCTGTCGTTCAACCTGGCCCACGGCGCATCGCTGGGCGAGGCGGTGCAGGTGATCGAGCAGGTGCAAAAGGACATCGGCATGCCGCTAGGCGTGCAGACCCGCTTCCAGGGCGCGGCGGAGGCGTTCCAGGCATCGCTGTCGAGCACCTTGCTGCTGATTCTGGCGGCGGTGGTGACCATGTACATCGTGTTGGGTGTGCTGTACGAGAGCTACATCCACCCAGTGACCATTCTTTCGACCCTGCCGTCGGCGGCGGTCGGCGCCTTGCTGGCCTTGCTCATCAGTGGCAACGACCTGGGCATGATCGCCATCATCGGCATCATCCTGCTGATCGGCATCGTCAAGAAGAACGCGATCATGATGATCGACTTCGCCCTCGAGGCCGAGCGCCAGCAGGGCATGAGCCCGCGCGATGCCATCTACCAGGCGGCACTTTTGCGCTTCCGGCCGATCCTGATGACCACCCTGGCCGCCCTGTTCGGCGCCGTGCCGCTGATGCTCGCCACCGGTTCCGGCGCCGAGCTGCGCCAGCCGCTGGGCCTGGTGATGGTCGGCGGGTTGCTGGTCAGCCAAGTGCTGACGCTGTTCACCACCCCGGTCATCTACCTGTACTTCGACCGCCTGGCCCGCCGCTGGCGCCCGGCCACTGACGTGAAGCAGGCCGAGGCATGAACCTGTCTGGTCCTTTCATCCGTCGCCCGGTGGCGACCATGCTGTTGAGCCTGGCGATCATGCTGCTGGGCGGGGTCAGCTTCGGCCTGCTGCCGGTGGCACCGCTGCCTCAGATGGACTTCCCGGTGATCGTGGTGTCGGCCAACCTGTCCGGCGCCAGCCCGGAAGTGATGGCGTCCACCGTGGCCACGCCGCTGGAGCGCAAGCTGGGCAGCATTGCCGGCGTGACCACCCTGACCAGCAGCTCCAACCAGGGCTCCACGCGGGTGATCATCGGCTTCGAGATGGGTCGCGACATCGACGGTGCGGCGCGCGAGGTGCAGGCGGCGATCAACGCCACCCGCAACCTGCTGCCCAGCGGTATGCGCAGCATGCCCACCTACAAGAAGATCAACCCGTCGCAGGCACCGATCATGGTGCTGTCGCTGACCTCGGATGTGCTGCAGAAAGGCCAGCTGTACGACCTGGCCGACACCATCCTGTCGCAGAGCCTGGCCCAGGTGCCCGGGGTAGGGGAGGTGCAGATCGGCGGCAGTTCGCTGCCGGCGGTGCGCATTGCCGTGGAGCCGCAGTTGCTCAACCAGTACGGCCTGTCGCTGGATGAAGTGCGCACTGCGGTGTCCAACGCCAACCAGCGCCGGCCGATGGGCTTTGTCGAGGACGCCGAGCGCAACTGGCAGGTGCGCGCCAACGACCAGCTGGAAAGCGCCAAGGACTACGAGCCCGTGGTGATCCGCCAGCAGAACGGCACCATCCTGCGCCTGTCCGATGTGGCAACCATCACCGACGGCGTGGAGAACCGCTACAACAGCGGCTTCTTCAATGACCAGAGCGCGGTGCTGCTGGTGGTCAACCGCCAGACCGGCGCCAACATCATCGAAACGGTCGACCAGATCAAGGCGCAGCTGCCGGCCCTGCAGTCGCTGCTGCCGGCCAGCGTGCAACTGAACGTGGCCATGGACCGTTCGCCAGTGATCAAGGCAACCCTCAAGGAAGCCGAGCACACCCTGCTGATCGCCGTGGTGCTGGTGATCCTTGTGGTCTATCTGTTCCTTGGCAGCCTGCGTGCCTCGCTGATCCCCAGCCTGGCGGTGCCGGTGTCACTGGTGGGCACCTTCGCGGTCATGTACCTGTGCGGTTTCTCGCTCAACAACCTGTCGCTGATGGCGCTGATCCTTGCCACCGGGCTGGTGGTGGACGACGCCATCGTGGTGCTGGAGAACATCTCCCGGCACATCGAGGACGGCCAGCCGCCGGTGAAAGCGGCCTTCCTGGGTGCCAGGGAAGTGGGTTTCACCTTGCTGTCGATGAATGTGTCGCTGGTGGCAGTGTTCGTCTCCATCCTGTTCATGGGCGGCATCGTGCGCAACCTGTTCCAGGAGTTCTCCATCACCCTGGCGGCGGCGATCATCGTGTCGCTGGTGGTATCGCTGACCCTCACGCCGATGTTGTGTGCCCGCTGGCTCAAGCCGCACCAGGCCGAGCAGACCCGCCTGCAGCGCTGGAGCGACCGGTTGCACCAGCGCATGGTCGGTGCCTATGACCGCAGCCTGGGCTGGGCCTTGCGCCACAAGCGCCTGACCCTGTTCAGCCTGCTGGCTACCATCGGCATCAACATCGCCTTGTACGTGGTGGTACCCAAGACGCTGATGCCGCAGCAGGATACCGGCCAGTTGATGGGCTTCATCCGCGGCGACGACGGCCTGTCGTTCAGCGTGATGCAGCCGAAAATGGAAGTGTATCGCCGGGCCTTGCTGGCCGACCCGGCGGTGCAGAGCGTTGCCGGTTTCATCGGCGGCAACAGCGGCACCAACAACGCCTTCGTGCTGGTGCGCCTGAAGCCGATCAGCGAGCGCAAGATCGACGCGCAGAAGGTGATCGAGCGGCTGCGCAAGGAAATGCCCAAGGTACCAGGCGGGCGCCTGTTCCTGATGGCCGACCAGGACCTGCAACTGGGCGGCGGCGGCCGTGACCAGACCTCGTCGCAGTACCTCTATACCCTGCAAAGCGGCGACCTGGCGGCGCTGCGCGAATGGTTCCCGAAAGTGGTGGCGGCGCTGCGTGCACTGCCGCAGCTGACAGCCATCGACGCTCGCGATGGCGCCGGCACCCAGCAGGTGACCCTGGTGGTCGACCGCGACCAGGCCAAGCGCCTGGGCATCGACATGGACATGGTCACCACGGTACTGAACAACGCCTACAGCCAGCGGCAGATCTCCACCATCTACGACAGCCTCAACCAGTACCAGGTGGTGCTGGAGATCAACCCGAAGTACGCCTGGGACCCGAGCACCCTCGGGCAGGTGCAGGTGATTACCGCCGACGGGGCACGCGTGCCGCTGTCGACCATCGCCCATTACGAGAACAGCCTGGCCAACGACCGGGTCAGCCATGAAGGCCAGTTCGCCGCTGAAAGCATCGCCTTCGATGTCGCCGAAGGCTACAGCCCCGACCAGGCCATGGCGGCGCTGGAGCGCGCGGTGGCCAAGCTGGGCTTGCCTGAGGAAGTGATCGCCAGGCTCGGCGGCAGTGCCGATGCCTTCGCCAAGACCCAGGAAGGCCAGCCGCTGATGATCCTTGGCGCGCTGGTGCTGGTCTACCTGGTGCTGGGCATCCTCTACGAAAGCTACATTCACCCGCTGACCATCCTCTCGACACTGCCCTCGGCCGGCGTCGGTGCCTTGCTGGCGCTGTACGTCACCGGTGGCGAGTTCAGCCTGATCTCGCTGCTGGGGCTGTTCCTGCTGATCGGCGTGGTGAAGAAAAACGCCATCCTGATGATCGACCTGGCCCTGCAGCTGGAGCGCCACCAGGGGCTGACACCGGAAGAGTCGATCCGCCGGGCCTGCCTGCTGCGCCTGCGGCCGATCCTGATGACGACCCTGGCGGCCATTCTCGGTGCCTTGCCGTTGCTGCTGAGCCACGCCGAAGGCGCGGAAATGCGCCAGCCACTGGGCCTGACCATCATCGGCGGCCTGGTGTTCAGCCAGATCCTCACCCTTTACACGACACCGGTGGTCTACCTGTACCTGGACCGCCTGCGTCACCGTTTCAACCGTTGGCGTGGCGTGCGCACCGACGCCGCCCTGGAAACCCCGCTATGACTTTTGCCCAGACCCCACTTCACCGTGCCCTGCAGACGCTGACCCGTGGGCGTGGCTCGCGCCTGCTCGGCGCCGGGTTGTGTGTCGCCTTGCTCAGTGCCTGCACCCTGAGCCCGGACCACCACCGCCCGGAGCTGAGCAGCACGGCGCAGTTCAAGCATGCCGAAGGCTGGACTCAGGCCGCGCCGTCCGATGCCATCGCCCGCGGCGCCTGGTGGGAAATCTACGGTGATGCCGGGCTCAATGCGCTGGTCGAAGAGCTCAACCGCAGCAACCAGACCGTGGCGCAATCGGAGGCCCAGTACCGTCAGGCCCAGGCGCTGGTGCGCAGCAGCCGGGCGGCACTGTTCCCCAGCCTGGACCTGAGCGTCGGCAAGAACCGCTCGGCCCAGGGCACCGGCAGCTCCAGTTCGAGCCTGTCCAACAACAGCAGCGGCATTCGCAACACCTACAACGCCCAGCTCGGTGTCAGCTGGGAAATCGACCTGTGGGGCAAGCTGCGCGAGGCCCTCAACGCCAACGAAGCCAGTGCCGAAGCCAGCCTGGCCGACCTGGCCTCGATCCGCCTCAGCCAGCAGTCCGAACTGGTGCAGAACTACCTGCAGTTGCGGGTGATCGACGAGCAGAAGCGCCTGTTGGAAGCCACCGTGGCAGCTTATGAACGTTCCCTGCGGATGAACGAAAACCAGTACCGCGCCGGTGTCGCCGGCCCGGACGCGGTGGCCCAGGCGCGTACCCAGCTGAAAAGCACCGAGGCTGATCTGATCGACCTGGTCTGGCAGCGCGCACAGTTCGAGAACGCCATTGCCGTGTTGCTGGGCAAGGCCCCGGCCGACTTCGCCCTGGCCGACAGCAAGGCCATTCCGGCGCTGCCGCAAATTCCCGTGGCCTTGCCCTCGCAGTTGCTGGAGCGGCGCCCGGACATCGCTGCGGCCGAACGCAACGTGATGGCTGCCAACGCCAACATCGGCGTGTCGCGGGCGGCGTACTTCCCGGACCTGAGCCTGAGCATGAGTGGCGGTTACTCCAGCAGCAGCTTCAGCAACTGGATCGAGCTGCCCAACCGTTACTGGTCGGTGGGCCCGCAACTGGCGCTGACTTTGTTCGACGCCGGCAAGCGCAGCGCCGAGGTAGACCGCACGGTGGCGGTGTATGACCAGACCGTGGCGCAGTACCGCCAGACCGTGCTTGACGGCTTCAAGGAAGTGGAAAACCTGCTGGTACAGTTGAAGGTGTATGGCGATGAAGCGGTAGTGCGCCAGGAGGCACTGGATGCCGCTCGCGAGTCGCTGCGCCTGACCGAGAACCAGTACCGCGCCGGGCTGATCGGCTACCTGGATGTGGTCAACGTGCAGACCACGGCGCTGAGCAACGAGCGCAGTGTGTTGAACCTGCTGCAAGGGCGCCTGGTGGCAAGCGTGCAGCTGGTTGCCGCGCTGGGTGGTGGTTGGGATTCGGAACAGGCGTTTGCCGAGCAGGACTGAAATATTGGCAGTGCTTTGTGGGAGCGGCCTTGTGTCGCGAAAGGGCCGCAAAGCGGCCCCAGGTTCTCGGCACAATGGCTGATATTGCTGGGGCTGCTTCGCAGCCCTTTCGCGACACAAGGCCGCTCCCACAAAAGAGAGTGCATTTCTGCGAGGCCGTATAGCGTCTTCCCTTTGGATCCATTCCCATTCGCAAAAACCCCGTGCGTTTCGCCTAAGCTTGAGTACAATCGTCAGCTTTTTCCGGGCCTCCCGTCCCGTCGCTGGAACTCCCAATGCTGACCGGTAGCTACTCCTCTTCGCTGGTGTTGATTTCGCTGTGCGTGGCAATCCTGGCGTCCTATACCGCCCTTGACCTGACCGGCCGCATCGCCACGGCCAAAGGCCGGGCTGCCTGCCTGTGGATGGGGGGTGGCGCGCTGGCCATGGGCATCGGCGTGTGGTCGATGCACTTCATCGGCATGCTCGCCTTCAGCCTGCCCATCGAACTGGGCTATGACCTTGCCCTGACCGCGTTCTCGTTGCTGATTGCCGTGTTGTCCTCGGGCTTTGCCTTGTGGCTGG
Source organism: Pseudomonas sp. 32_A (assembly GCF_017490905.1). NCBI lineage: Bacteria > Pseudomonadati > Pseudomonadota > Gammaproteobacteria > Pseudomonadales > Pseudomonadaceae > Pseudomonas > Pseudomonas sp. 32_A. The sequence continues at coordinate 20,258 of NZ_JAFGYI010000028.1, forward strand.
TCAGCCAGCCGAGCCTGCCGTGGCAGCAGCTGGCATTTGGCGCGCTGATCATGGGCGCCGGCATCGCCTGCATGCACTACACCGGCATGGCCGCGCTGCGCATGCTGCCGGGCATCGACTATGACCCGACGCTGTTCGGTGCTTCGCTGCTGATTGCCGTGGGCGCCTCGGCAGCGGCCTTGTGGATCGCCTTCCGTCTGCGCGCGCATACCCCCTATGTGCGGCAGATTCGCGGCCTGGCGGCGGTGGTGATGGGTTTTGCGATCGTCGGCATGCACTACACCGGCATGGCCGCGGCGAACTTCCCCGAAGGCAGCTTCTGTGGTGCCCTGGCAGGGGGCGGCCTGCAAGGCGACGGCCTGGTCTACCTGGTGTTGATCACCACCCTGGCGGTATTGGCGGTGGCTCTGCTCACCTCGGTGCTGGACGCCCGCCTGGAGGCGCGCACCGCCGAGCTGGCCCGCTCGCTGACCCTGGCCAACCAGGAACTGACCCAACTGGCCCTGCACGATACCCTCACCGACCTGCCCAACCGTACCCTGCTGGCCGACCGCATCGAGCAGGCCATCGCCAAGGTAGCGGAGCAGGGCGGCTGCTTTGCCCTGATGTTCATCGACCTGGACGGCTTCAAGCCAGTCAACGATGCCTTTGGCCACCACGTCGGCGACTTGCTGCTCAAGGCCGTGGCGGCGCGTTTGCGCGGGCACCTGCACAGCCAGGACACCCTGGCGCGCATCGGCGGCGACGAGTTCGTGCTGCTGGTGCAGTTGCGCGAGCCGAACGATGCCATGGATGTGGCGGTCAAGCAGGTCAACCTGGTGTCACGGCCGTTCCGCGTGGCCGAGCATGATCTGCAACTGACGGCGAGCCTGGGCATCGTCCTGTATCCGGGCAATGGCCTGGACCAGCACGAGCTGCTGCGCAATGCCGACGCTGCCATGTACCACGCCAAGAGCGCCGGCAAGAATGGCTACAGCTTCTTCGACGCGTCGATGAACAGCAACGCCCGCCAGCAATTGCAGTTACTGCAGGACCTGCGCCAGGCCCTGGAGCAGCGCCAGTTCCGCCTGCACTACCAGCCCAAGTTCGACGCCCAGAATTGCCAACCGATCGGTGCCGAGGCGTTGTTGCGCTGGGAGCACCCGCAGCAGGGCCTGTTGCTGCCCGACCGTTTCATCGGCCTGGCAGAAAAGACCGGCCTGATCATTCCCATTGGCGAATGGGTGCTCATCGAGGCCTGCCGGCAGATGCGCCAGTGGCTGGATCAAGGGCATCACGGCTGGCGCATGGCGGTGAACCTGTCGGCCATCCAGTTCTGCCATGCCGGGTTGGTCGAGAGCGTGGCCCGGGCCCTGCAGCAGAACAGCCTGCCGGCCAACTGCCTGACCCTGGAAATTACCGAAACCACCGCCATGCACGACGCCGATGCCAGCCTGACGGTGCTGCAGCGGTTGTCCGACATGGGGGTGGACCTGTCCATCGATGACTTTGGCACCGGTTATTCCAGCCTGATGTACCTCAAGCGCCTGCCGGCCAACGAACTGAAGATCGACCGCGGTTTCGTCCGCGACCTGGAGCAGGATAGCGACGATGCGGCGATCGTTTCGGCAATCGTGGCGCTGGGTCAGGCGCTGGGCCTGCGCATCGTCGCCGAAGGGGTGGAGACCGACCGGCAGCAGGACTTCCTGACCCGCCTGGGCTGCGATTCGCTGCAAGGCTACCTGCTGGGCCAGCCGGTGCCGGCCGAGCAGTTCATGGGCAAGTTGCAGGCCATGCGCCAGGAAAGTACCGCAGCGGGCTAGACCGCGTCGCGCAGGGTGAAGGCGGGCATGAAAGTATCCATCTCCGCCTCGACGGCCTCGATGATGCGCTCTACGTCGGCGGCGGCCATGATTGCCGAGCAGGGGATGCCGGCAATCGCCAGCAGGGTTTCGCCGGTGGCGCGGTCGAACAGCCGCGCGACCATGCTGCGTGGCGCATCCATGCTGGCTTCGAAGCCCAGCGGGTGGAAATGCCAGCGCATCACCTGGCAGGCGTTGGGGAACGTCATCTTGTTCATGCCAGCCTCCTTGTCCGTACCTGGACGTGGTGAGCGGGTGGCCACATCGATGCGGCCGCCGGGAAGGTAACCATAGCACCTGTCACGGAGTATTCTCGGCTGCAAATACGACAAATGTGCTAATGCATGACAGCGGTCACATCCTTTGCAGGTTGGTATTTTGGGGACTGGCTACCTGGCAAACGTTTTCCTCGGTCGATAGCTGCATGCAGCCCGATGAAATGAACCGCTGTACTCGACATTCGATCCCCTCTCTTTTCGGACGAGCGGTCGAAGCGGTTCACGCTGCCTTACCAGTCAACGGGGCTTAAAGTGAATCTCGACGCAAGCCCAGAGCGGCTCTTTCAACATCGGTCGGGCCGTTAACCAGAATTCTAACGAAACCAACCGGTGTTACAGGTAAAAACGTGCTTGTTCTTATTGCGGCCAGAGCAGTTGTAGCTACTGGAGGAGCAAGGGCAATCAGCGCGGCGGCTGTCACCACTTCCTGGACCGGTTCTGGTAGCCTGTTCCATTGGTCTTTTATTACTCTCAGAGCGTTATTCACAGGTCTCAAATGATTTGCCACATCACTAGCTAGCCACTGTGTCAAGCCGACGGTGACTTCCCTAAGTTCATTCGGCTCTATTTCCAGCATGGTATCTGTGTTCAAAGAGCCTCTTCTGGAGGGTGGCGGTGTTTCGGGGGAAAGCCAGCGATTCAACCTTGATACGTTTCGTCTTAGCCACTGACGCAGTCGTCCACTGGGATCGTGGTGATTGATTGGGTCGTTCTGGCAATAGGTATAGGCGTTTATTCCGCCGTCAGAAAATGGCGACAGTGTATCCGCTCGAATGAAACGCTTGAGCACAGGTGAATAGAACCGATGCCCATTGCCCAAGGGGTAGCATCCGCTGAGCTTGTCCAGGTGCTGACCAGCAAGGCCAAGTTCGGATATTTGGGCATTCGTTTCTCGAAAACCATAAGGTGTATATCTATATTTCGCGGGCGTCGTCGAGAGGCCCAACACAGTCGTCGCTAAATCACATTGCAGCAGTTGAAATGCGGCAAGGTTGGAGCCACTTTCACCTAAGACCAACCCATGTGCACGCAGGTAATGTTTCGATGTGGTACCTGTTTCGTTGCAAAGCGTGTCTTTCATATAGAAAAAATTATGGGTACGCATGGTAGGACGGCCCTATGCGAGTACTTGGATTTTGTAACTCGCAAGAATGTAGTTCGGTTATCTCTTAGGGTCTACTGGTAGAAATATCAGTGTTCGGGGCGGGTAGGTAAACGCTCCGGTCTCAGCCGAGAAGTCCTGCTGCAATATTGATAGTGAACCCCAGGATCGCCGTATTGAATACGAACCCCACCAGCGAATGCGCCAGCACCACCCGCCGTAGGCCCCGCCCAGCGACGCCCACGTCGGAGGTTTGTACCGCCACGCTGATGGTGAACGAGAAATAGTGGAAGTCCCAGTAATCGGGGTTGCGTTCGCCATCGGCGAAGCGCAGCGGCGGTTCGTGGTTTTGTCCGGTATAGAACAGCCGCGCGTAGTGCAGGCTGAAAATGCAGCCGATTAATAGCCAGGAGCCGGCCACGGTCAGGCCGGTGTAGAGGTAGTGCACGACCAGCGCCGTGCCTTGCAGGCCACGGCTGGACACCAGTTGCAGGGTGACGGCGGCGAGGCTGGCGATGGCGGCGATGCACACGGTGAGCAGGACCAGGCCGGCGTTTTCGTCTTCGACGCGGGCGACCTTGCGTACCTTTTCCGCATTGGCGCTCAAGGTCAGGTAGAGCACCAGCAGCAGGTACAGCCATACGCCAAGATTCCAGCCGGCGAGGATGTGCTGCACGCTGTCGCTGGCGGGGATCAGCCAGGCGCCGAGCAGGCCGACCACAGTGGCGATGCTCAGGCGCGGGTGGGTGTGGGTCAGGCGGTGGAAAGCCATGGGGCCTCGTTTTCGGGGGTATGGCTACCACTCTAGCCGGTCATTACAGAGATGATGGACATGCTCGGGTCCATTGTGGGAGCGGGCGAGCCCGCGAAGCAGCCACCGCGGTGGCTGGCAAGTACCCTGTGGGAGCGGCTTTAGCCGCGAACACCGGCGCAGCCGGTGCCATGCACCGCGTTGGATTCTTCGCGGCTAAAGCCGCTCCCACAGGGTATGCGGTGTGCTCACTGATTCTTTGCCGCCGCCCATCGCGCGGCATTGCAACTCTCAGTACACTGCACGCTCCAACACCAACATCCGTTGAACTCGAGGTTACTGCATGACGCTCAGTCCTTTGGCAGGCAAGCCGGCTCCGGCCAGCGTGCTGGTCGATATTCCCCGACTGCTCACCGCCTACTACACCGGCCGCCCCGACGCTGCCGTGGCGGCCCAGCGGGTGGCCTTCGGCACCTCGGGGCACCGTGGCACTTCGCTTGAATTGAGCTTCAACGAGTACCACGTCCTGGCCATTACCCAGGCCATCTGCCTGTATCGCCAGGAGAAGGGCATCGATGGCCCGCTGTTCATCGGCGCCGACACCCACGCACTGTCGGCACCGGCTACCGCCAGCGCCCTGGAAGTGCTGGCTGCCAATGGCGTGCAGGTAATGCTGTCCAAGGACGACGAATACACGCCAACACCAGCGGTTTCCCATGCCATCCTCTGCCATAACCGTGGCCGCGAGCAGGGCCTGGCCGACGGCATCGTCATCACCCCGTCGCACAACCCGCCGCAAAGCGGTGGCTTCAAGTACAACCCGCCCAATGGCGGCCCGGCCGACAGCGACGTGACCAAGTGGATCGAGGCCAAGGCCAACGAACTGCTGGCTGCTGACCTGGCGGGCGTCAAGCGCATGGACCATGCCCAGGCGCTGCAGGCATCCACCACCCAGCGTCACGACTACGTGAGCAACTACGTGGCCGACCTGGAAAACGTCATCGACTTCGACGTCATCCGCGCTGCCAAGCTGCGCCTGGGCGTCGACCCGCTGGGCGGGGCAGGGGTGCGCTACTGGTCGGCGATTGCCGAGCATTACCAGCTGGACCTGGAAGTGGTGAACACCGAGGTCGACCCGACCTTCCGCTTCATGACCGTCGACTGGGACGGCCAGATCCGCATGGACCCTTCCTCGCCCTATGCCATGCAGGGCCTGATCGGCCTGCGCGAACGCTTTGACGTGGCCTTCGCCTGCGACCCGGACCACGATCGCCATGGCATCGTCACCCCCGATGGCCTGCTGCAGCCGAACAACTACCTGGCCGTGGCCATCGACTACCTGTACCGCCACCGCCCGCAATGGCGCAGCGATGCCGCCGTCGGCAAGACCGTGGTGTCCAGCGGCCTGATCGACCGCGTCACCCAGCGCCTGGGCCGTGAACTGTACGAAGTACCGGTGGGCTTCAAGTTCTTCGCCCAGGGCCTGTTCGACGGCACGCTGGGCTTTGGTGGCGAGGAAAGTGCGGGGGCTTCGTTCCTGCGCCGCGATGGCTCGGTCTGGGCCACCGACAAGGACGGGCTGATCCCGGCCTTGCTGGCTGCCGAGATGACCGCCCGCACCGGGCGCAACCCGAGCCAGGCCTACGCCGACCTGACCGAGGCGCTGGGCAAGCCGTTCGCCACCCGTGTCGAAGCCAAGGCCGATGCCCGGCAGAAGGCTTTGCTGAGCAAGCTGGCGCCGGAGCAGGTGAAGTCGACCGAGCTGGCGGGTGAGCCGATCGTGCAGATCCTCAGCCATGCACCGGGCAACGGCCAGGCGATCGGCGGGCTGAAGGTGATGACCGCCAATGGCTGGTTCGCCGCGCGCCCTTCGGGCACCGAGGATATCTACAAGATCTACGCCGAAAGCTTCATCGACGAGGCGCACCTGCAGCGCCTGGTGCAGGAAGCGCAGGTGCTGGTGGATGCGGCGATTGCCTGACAGGTAACAAACCGCTTGGTTCTGCGGCGTGGTGTAAATTAGAATTAATCTTATTTACACCACCGCAGGGCCTTTCCCATGATCGACGCCGCGCCGCCACCGGAGCATAGCCTGCCTGCCCTGTACCGGGCCCATCGCGGCTGGCTGGAAACCTGGCTGCGGCGGCGCATGGGCAATGCCTGGGATGCCGCCGACCTCAGCCAGGATACCTTCCTGCGTATCCTGGCCAGCGCGCAGCCGCTGGCAGAAATTCGCGAACCGCGTGCCTACCTGCTGACCGTGGGCAAGCGCCTGCTGAGCAACTTTCACCAGCGGCGCAGCCTGGAACAAGCCTACCTCGATGCACTGGCGCAGTTGCCCGAGCAGCATGTGCCCTCGCCAGAGCAGCGTTGGCTGCTGCTGGAAACCCTGCAAGCCCTCGACGAGTTGCTCGACGGCCTCAAGGCACCGGTACGCAAGGCCTTTCTCTGGAGCCAGCTGGAGGGCCTGGGCTATGCCGAGATCGGCAAGCGCCTGGGCGTTTGCGAGCGCTCGGTCAAACGCTACATGGCGCAGGCCTACGAGCATTGCCTGCTGGCCGAACTGTAATGACCACCCATTCCCCCGAAATCCGCGAGGCACTGCGGGCCGCCGCCCGCTGGCTGGCGCTGGTGGACTCTGGCGCTGCCAGCGCGAGTGACCTGCAGCGCCTGGAACAATGGCGTACCAGCAGCACCTTGCACGAACACGCCTGGCAAAAGGCACTGCTGTTGCGCCAGCGCTTTTCCGCACTACCCGGCGCAGTGGCCATGGCCACCCTGGACCGCCCGGATGCCGGCCGCCGGGCGCTGCTCAAGCAGGCCCTGGGCGTGGCGGCATTGTTGCCGGCGGCCTGGCTGGCAAGCCGCGAGCTGCCGTTGGAAGCCTGGACTGCCGACATGCATACGGCGGTCGGGGAGCGCCGACAAGTGCCGCTGAGCGATGGCACATTCGTGCAGTTGAACAGCGACAGTGCGGTGGATATCGACCTGGGTGCCCGTCGCCTGACATTGCTGCGTGGCGAAGTGGCGGTCAGGTTGCCCGGCAACCTGAGCCTGACGTTGCAGGTGCCGTATGGCCAGGTCGCGCTGGATGCCGGTGAGGTGTGCCTGCGCCTGGTCGATCAGGCTTGCCGGGTATCGGTGCTCAAGGGCACGGCCAACCTGCAGCCGCGGCAAGGCCCGGCGCTGCTGCTGCAGGCCGGGCAGCAGGCCAGCCTGCAAGTGGCTGGGGTTGGCCCTGTCACCGGCCTGGACGCATGGCTGCTGGGCTGGCGCGAAGGGGTACTGCGGCTGGAGGATCGCCCCTTGGGCGAGCTGCTGCACGAGCTGCGCAGGTACCGCCCCGGCGTGCTGCGCTGGGCGCCCGAACTGGAGGCCCTGCGCGTGACCGGTACGTTCCGCCTCGATGACACCGACCGGGTGCTGGCCTTGCTCGCCGCCAGCCTGCCGTTGCAGGTGCACACACGCACGCGTTACTGGGTGAGCCTGGCCGCGCGAGAAAATCGTGCATGAGGCTGTCCCCTTTTCTCCACTCACCGGTCATTACCGGTAGGAGCAAACAAAGGGGAGCCCTGTTCAATGCCAGTTGTCATGTCCTGCCGCCTGCGCCCACTGGTGCGTGCGGCACATCCGTTGTTCGCCATGAGCCTGCTGTTGTGTGCACCGGCCTGGGCCGACGAACCCGCCCGGCGCAGCTATCAGGTGCCCGCCACAAGCCTGGGTGCGGCACTCACCCAGTTTGCCGACCAGGCCGGGGTCAGCCTGTCGCTGGACCCGGCGCTGGTCAACGGCCGGCAGAGCAATGGCCTGTCCGGCAGCTACAGTGTCGGCGAAGGCTTCACCCAGTTGCTGCGCGGCAGCGGCTTGCAGTTGTTGCCGGTGGGCGAGGGCGCTTTCACGTTGATGCCGGCCCCCCAGGCGAGTGGTGCGCTGGAAATCGCCCCGACCAGCATTGTCGGTGGCCTGGCCGCAGGCAACGAAACGCAACCTTATGCCGGTGGCCAGGTGGCACGTCAGGGTTCACAGGGCCTGCTGGGCACGCGTGACTTCATGGAAACCCCGTTCAGCATCACCAGCTACACCAGCGAACTGGTGAAGAACCAGCAGGCGCGGACCTTGGGCGAACTGATCGCCAGCGACCCCTCGGTGCGCGCCACCAACCCGGCGGGTGGGCGCTTCGAGCAGTTCACCATTCGCGGCTTCAGCCTGTTCAACAGCGATGTGGCCTACAACGGCCTGTACGGCATCCTGCCGACCTACTCGATCGACATGGAAATGGCCGACCGGGTCGACATCATCAAAGGCCCCAGCCAGTTGATCAACGGCATCTCGCCGCGAGGCAGTGTCGGCGGCGGCATCAATGTGCAGCCCAAGCGGGCCGGTGACCAGCCGCTAACCGAGTTTACCGGTAGCTATGCCTCTGCTGGCCAGGCAGGCGGCGCGGTGGACGTTGGCCGGCGCTTTGGCGAAGGCCAGCAGTTCGGCGTGCGCTTCAACGGCGTGAAACAGGCGGGCGACACCGAATGGGATCACCAGCGTGTCGAGCGCGAAATGGCGGTGCTGGGCCTGGATTTTCGTGGCGAGCGCCTGCGGCTTTCGGCAGACCTGGGCCATACCGAGCGCGACACCGATGCACCGCAGGAGCGGGTGCTGGTTGGTGCCAATGCCAAGGTGCCGGATGCCAGCGACGTGCGCCACAACTACGCCCAGGCCTGGAGCAAGGCGCGTACCAACGACACCTTCGGCGCGCTGCATGCCGAGTACGATATCAGCGAGTCGCTGCTGGCATATGGCGCGGTCGGTGCGCGCAAGAGCAACCATGACTTCCTGCGCCACAACGTGTCCATCAGCAACGATGCCGGCGACTTCACCGTGCAGCCGCGCGACTTCACCCGGGATGAAACCGTGCGTACCGCCATGGCCGGCGTGCGCAACTGGTTCCATACCGGGCCGGTCAGCCACGAGCTTAACCTGGCCGCCAGCTACTTCTACATGGACTTCACCAACGGCGGCGCCCGCTATGCCTCGGCGCCCAGCAACCTCTACCATCCGATAGCCACGCCGATACCTGGCACGCCAACCCGCATGGACCCCGAGGTGTACACGGAAAACCGCTTTTCCGGCGTGGCCGTGGCCGACACCCTGGGTTTCTTCGACGACCGCCTGTTGCTGACCCTGGGGGCGCGCTGGCAGCGGGTGCAGGTGGATGACTGGAGCGACGGTATCAAGGGCGATACCGCCTACGATGAAGAGAAGGTGTCGCCTTCGGGCGGCGTGCTGCTCAAGGTCAGCGACCAGCTGTCGTTGTATGCCAACTACATGGAGGGCCTGAGCCAGGGCAAGATCGCGCCGTCGACATCGGTCAACGAAGACCAGATCTTCCCGCCGTTCACCAGCCGCCAGGTCGAGGTGGGGGCCAAGTACGACCTGGGTCAGGTTGCCTTCACTGCCAGTGCCTTCCGCATCCGCCAGCCCGCCTACGAAACCAACCCCACATCGCGGGTGTTCGGCCTCAATGGCAAGCGCGACAACCGCGGTATCGAACTGAGCGTGTTCGGCGAACCCGTGCAAGGCGTGCGCGTGCTGGGCGGGGTGATGTACATCGACAGTGAACTGACCGACACCATCGGTGGTGCCTACGATGGCAACCGCGCGCCGGCCACGCCCGAGTACAACGTCAACCTCGGCGCGGAATGGGACGTGCCTGGAGTGAACGGCCTGACCCTGACGGCGCGAGGCATCCACTCGAGCTCGCAGTACCTGGACCAGAACAACAGCAAGCAGATCGACGGTTGGGAGCGTTACGATGTGGGGGCGCGTTATGCGTTCAAAGTGGATGCCACCCAGGTTACCTTGCGTGCCAGTGTCGAGAACGTGCTGGACGACCGCTACTGGAGTTCGGCCGGGGCCTCGGATGACAGCGAGCCGGGGCTGACGCTGTCTACGCCGCGTACCTACCTGCTGTCGGCCACAGTGGGTTTCTAGCCCATTTTAAAAGTTGGCGCGTTCCCTGTAGGAGCCGCCTTGTGTCGCGAAAGGGCTGCAAAGCAGCCCCAGCAATTTCAACTGCTGCGCATCAATCCTGGGGCCGCGTTGCGGCCCTTTCGCGACACAAGGCCGCTGCTACAGGGTGCCCTGTTCATGCAACTTACCGGGTCAGACCGAATCAGGCACCACGGCGATCACGTCGATTTCCATCAGCCACTCGGCCTGGGCCAACCCGGCCACCACCAGCCCGGTGGAAATCGGGAACACCCCCTTGAGCCACTTGCCTACCTCCTTGTACACCGGCTCGCGGAAACGCGGGTCGGTGATGTAGGTGGTGGTCTTGACGATGTGCGACAGGTCCGAGCCGGCCTCTTCGAGCAGTTGCTTGACGTTCTTCATCGCCTGCTCGGCCTGCGCCCGTGGGTCACCCAGGCCCACCAGGTTGCCTTCGAAGTCAGTACCGACCTGGCCGCGCACGTAGATGGTGTTGCCGGCGCGCACCGCCTGGCACAGGTCGTTGTCCAGGGTCTGGTTAGGGTAGGTGACCTTGGTGTTGAACATGCGGATGCGAGTATGGGTAGGCATCAGTGGGCTCCGAGGGTGCTGACGTTGCTGATCTTGGGTTGCTGCTGCTCATCCGCTGCGCGTTGTTCGCGGTCGCGGTAGGCGGTATAGGTGCGTTGCGTGGCGATATGGCCGGCGACGTGCTTGGCGTCGTGCCACACGCCCCAGATGAACGACGAGCCACGGCGCGACAGCCACGGCAGGCCAAGGAAGTACACACCCGGCTCGCGGGCTACACCGCGTTGGTGCTGGGGCTTGCCGTTGGCGTCGAAGGTGTCTACCTGCAGCCAGCTGAAGTCGACACCGTAACCGGTAGCCCAGATGATGCTGGTGACGCCGGCCTTGGCCAGGTCCAGTTGCTGTAGCGGGTTGCGCATGCACTCAGGGTCGGCCAGGCGCTTGCGGGCTTCGGGCTCTTCCGGCAGGTCCAGGCCGTTGCGTTCGATGTAGGCATCGGCGGCATCCAGCAGGGCCAGGTAGTTGTCATCGCCGCGGTTGATGTTCTCGACCAGGTTGTCCTGGAAGCGCGCCACGCCGTTCTCGAACGACTGGGTCAGGCCGACCAGGGTCATGCCCTGGTGGGCGAGGGCGCGGAAGTCCACGGTGTGGCCGCCACGGGCGCCACTGACGGCAATGGTCACGTGCTCGCGGCCAGGCTTGGCGATTTCCGCATCCCACTCACCCAGCACGCCCAGCCACCAGCAGAAGTCGCGGTTGCGGTAAGCGCGAGGCGGGCGATCGTGGGCGCCGACCGAGAGGTACACCTGACGCCCGGCACGCATCAGTTCTTCGGCGATCTGCACCCCGGAGGAGCCGGCACCGACCACCAGTACAGCGCCTTCTGGCAACTGCTCGGGGTTGTAATAGGCGGCAGAGTGGATCTGGTGCAGGTTGCTGTCTTTCGGCGCGATGGCCGGGATCACCGGCTTCTGGAACGGGCCGGTGGCGGCGACCACGCGGTTGGCGCGAATCACGCCTTCATTGGTTTCGATGGTGAAACCGGGGCGGTCGCTGTTGCGCAGCACTTTCTTCACTTCGATGCCGGTGCGTACGGGCAGGTTGTACTTGCGTACGTACTGCTCGAAGTAGTCGGCCACCTGGTCCTTGCCGGCGAAGGCGTCGGCGTCGAGGTCGAATTCCAGCCCCGGGAAGCGGTCGTGCCAGGCCGGGCCGTTGGCCACCAGCGAGTCCCAGCGGCCGGTGCGCCAGGCCTCGGCGATACGCTTGCGCTCCAGCACCAGGTGCGGCACGCCAAGCTTGCTCAGGTGTTCGCTCATGGCCACGCCGGCCTGGCCGGCGCCGACGACGAGGGTGTCGATTTCGAGGTTGTTCAGTGTCATGTCCGAGCCCTTGTTCAGGCGGTTTTTGTCAGGTCGGTTTGGAGGACCGCCGTTGCCTGGGGCCAGACTAGGGATGCCGTGGAAATGGCGAAAATAGTATTTAGCTGGGGCTTGCCGATAAAACGGCGAAGGCCTTGATTCCTGCCGCCTGCAGCGGTTCCCGCAGCAGCTTTTCCGGGTTTTTTCCGAACGTTTCGTGGTCATAGTTTTTTCCTCTGCAAACCCTCGGAAAAAGGTCGTTTCGCCTGCCGCAAGGTCATCCCAGAATGCCGTGTATCGCACAGCACAACAGGAACCATGACATGACTTTTTCCATCATCGGTCGTTGCCAGGAAACCGGCCAGGTCGGTATCGCCATCAGCTCTTCGAGCATCGCCGTGGGCGCCCGCTGCCCGTGGGTGCGGGCCGGTGTGGGCGCGGTCGCCACCCAGAACATCACTCTGCCTGCACTGGGCCCGCAGATTCTCGATGCCCTGGAACAGGGCCAGTTGCCGCCTGCCGCTGCGCTGGACCGGGTGCTGAGCGCCAATGGCTGGAACGAGTACCGCCAGGTCACGGTGATCGACAGCCGTGGCCAGGTGGCGCTGTTCACCGGCAAGGAAGCCTTGGGCACGCACTGCGCCCTCGCCGGTGAGCAATGCGCGGCGGCAGGCAACCTGTTGGCTTCGACCCAGGTGATCGAGGCGATGGTGCAGGCCTTTGAGCAAGCCGGCGGGCATCTGGCCGACCGCCTGCTGGCCGCCATGCACGCGGCGATGGCCGCAGGCGGCGAGGCCGGGCCGGTGCATTCGGCGGCGTTGAAGATCGCCGGCGAGCTGACCTGGCCGCTAGTGGACCTGCGTGTGGACTGGGCCGAGGCTGACCCGATCGCTGTACTCGACGGCCTGTGGCAGGCGTATCGGCCGCAGATGCAGGATTACGTTACCCGCGCCCTCAACCCGACTGCCGCGCCAAGCTACGGGGTGCCGGGCGATGAGTGAATCTGCCAGTCGCGCGCTGCTGGCCAGGCTGATCGGCTTTGCCACGGTCAGCCGGGATTCCAACCTCGAACTGATCAGCTTCATCCGCGACTACCTGGCCGAGCTGGGGGTGGAAAGCGAACTGTTCCATAACCCGGAAGGCACCAAGGCCAACCTGTTCGCCACCATCGGCCCGCAGGGCGTTGGCGGCGTGGTGCTGTCCGGGCATACCGATGTGGTGCCGGTGGACGGCCAGGCCTGGACAGTCGAGCCGTTTGCCCTGAGTGAACGCGACGGGCGCCTGTATGGCCGTGGCACGGCTGACATGAAGGGCTTCATCGCATCGGTGCTGGCGACTGTGCCCGCGTTCCTCGCCCAGCCGTTGCGCATGCCGGTGCACCTGGCGTTCTCCTATGACGAGGAAGTCGGCTGCCTGGGGGTGCGCTCGATGCTGGCCGCGCTGGAGCAGCGTGCACACAAGCCACGGCTGTGCCTGATTGGGGAACCTACCGAACTCAAGCCGGTGCTGGGGCACAAGGGCAAGCTGGCGATGCGTTGCCAGGTGCATGGCGCGGCCTGCCACTCGGCGTACGCGCCGTATGGGGTGAATGCCATCGAGTATGCGGCGAAGCTGATCGGCAAGCTGGGTGATATCGGTGATGCCCTGGCGTTGCCGGAGCATCACGACGCGCGCTTCGACCCACCGTTCTCCACTGTGCAGACCGGTGTGATCAAGGGGGGCAGTGCGCTGAACATCGTGCCGGCGGAATGCGAATTCGATTTCGAAGTGCGGGCCTTGCCGGGGTTCGAGGCGCAGGCAGTGGCCGATCAGTTGCAGACCTATGCCGAGGCCGAATTGCTGCCGCGCATGCGCAAGGTCAATGCGGCCAGCGCCATTCGCCTGCAGCCGTTGAGTGCGTATCCGGGGCTGGCCACGCCAGCGGATAGCGAGGCGGCTCGCCTGGTGGCGTTGCTCAGTGGTTCGGATGAGTTCGGTACGGTGGCGTTTGGTACCGAAGGAGGGCTGTTCGACCAGGCGGGCATCCCGACTGTGGTGTGCGGGCCTGGGAGCATGGACCAGGGGCACAAGCCGGATGAGTTCGTCAGTGTCGAGCAGTTGCGGGGGTGTGATGCCATGTTGCTGAGGCTGGTGGATTACCTCAGGCAGGGTTGATTGCGCTGGCCTCTTCGCGGGTAAACCCGCTCCCACAGGATCTCGTCAGTCTCAAGGGCTGTGCAGTACCTGTGGGAGCGGGTTCACCCGCGAATGGGCCGCAGCGCGGCCCCGGGTATTCAGAAGGTAGCCTTGACCTGCAGGCCAACCACCAGCGCGTTGTCGATGTCCTTCCCGGAGAACGCGCCCGGCTCGATGATGTACTGCACATCCGGGCGCAGGTTCAGCCACGGTGTGGCCTGGTAGCCATAGCTCAGCTCGACCAGCTGCTCGGCGCTGTCGATATCGGGGAACTGCTGCCCGGCATCGAACGCGGCATCTTCCAGCACGTCGCGGCTACGCGGGTTGGGTACGGCACGGCCATAGCCCAGGGCCACAGTATCCTTCGGGCGGCCTGCGAACGGCTTGTACAGCACCACGCCGGCGCCATACCACTTGGTGAATGGCGATGCGGCCTTGCTCGACGCCGAGTACTGGCCGAAGGCATGCAGGCTGCGGCCCGGCAAGCCCTGGTCGTTCCACACCGCCTGGTCGACCAGCAGGTAGTGGCCGCCACGGCCGGACACTTCCTCGTCGCTGCCGATGCGCTTCACGTCGGAGCTGTCGTAGTAGTAGCCCAGTTTGTACTCGCCAGGCAGCTCGCCCTGCAGCTTGTAGACCAGCTCTACCGGTACCACGGTGCCGGTGGTGTGCTTGGGGCCCAGGTGCCAGGCGCGGCTGGAGTTGCCGTTGCTTTCCGGGTCGACGTTGAACGCCGCCACACGCAGTTGCCAGGACGGTGACAGGTCATACTTCACCCGCACGCCCAGGTGGGCATTGGGGTAATTGGTCCAGCCACTGCCACCAGACATGTTCAGCGGGTGACCGCAGAAGCCGGCGTTCATGAAGTTGCACAGGATGCCACTGTCCAGGCCACCGAGGTCGTTGCCCATGGCCATGTAGCCGAGCTTGACGTTGAGTGCCGGGGTGAACAGGGTGCGCTCGTAGCTCAGCTCCGTCAGGCGGGTGTACAGGCCGCCAAAGTTTTCCTGGATCGGCAGGCGGTTGCCCACCAGGTCTTCCGAGGCGCTGTTGCCGCGGCGGTCGTTGATGGTCAGCTGGACCTTGCCGCCGTTGTCCAGGCCATACAGTTTCGACAGGTCGAACTGCACGCCCAGTTTCAGGTTTTGCGAGTAGCGCGCCGAGCGGTGCAGGCCACCGTGGGCGTTGTAGGCGGTTTCGCCGCTGTAGTCGCCGGTGAACCTGACGCCGTCTTCTTCCAGCTGGTGACGCAGGCCGCCCCAGTCACCGGTCAGGGTGCTGCGGGTCATCAGGTCGCCGTCGGCCAGGGCGGTGCTGCTGGCGAGGGCCAGCAACAGGGTGGGGGTGATGCGAATTGCGGATGGCATTGCTGAATCTCGGGTTGTCTTCTAAGGCCTCTTCGCGGGTGAACCCGCTCCCACAGGATTTTCACTGCCCTTGCAAACCGTGCAGTTCCTGTGGGAGCGGGTTTACCCGCGAAGGGGGCGACGCGGTGTTACGGCAAGGCGTAAGAAATCACGTAGTCGCCACGGTCAGTCGACTGGCGCGCGCCGCCAGCCGTGACCACCACGTACTGCTTGCCGGTTTTCGGCGAGACGTAGGTCATCGGGCCGCCCTGGCTGCCCACTGGCAGGCGAGCTTTCCAGATTTCCTTGCCGTTGCTGCTGTCGTAGGCGCGCAGGTAGAAGTCCTGGGTGCCGGCGATGAACACCAGGCCACCCTGGGTCGACAGGGTGCCGCCGAGGGTCGGCAGGCCGATCTTGATCGGCAGGTGCATGCGGATGCCGAGCGGGCCTGTGTCCTCGACGGTACCCACCGGTACCTGCCACGCCACCTGGCGAGTCTTCATGTCGATGGCGGTCAGGGTGCCGAAGGGGGGCGCCTGGCACGGAATGCCGGCCACCGACAGGAAGCGGTTCTTGTTCACCGCATACGGGGTGCCCTTGAGCGGTACTGCGCCCATGCCGGTGTTCAATGCTTCGCCACCGGAAGCGGCACCGCCCTTGTTTTGCGACGGGATCATCTGGATCCACAGGCCCAGGCGCATGTCGTTGACGAAGATGAAACCATGTACCGGGTCGGTGGAAATGCTGCCCCAGTTCATGCCACCCAACGAACCCGGGAAGCTCAGCGACAGGTCGGTGCCCGGCGCGGTGTACAGGCCGTCGTAGCGCATTTTCTTGAAGTCGATGCGGCACAGCAGCTGGTCGTACGGGGTTGCGCCCCACATGTCCGATTCGGTCAGGGTCTGCGCGCCGATCTGCGGCATGCCCACCGACTTCGGCTGGGTGGGCGAGTACGGCTCGTTGGGGATGTTGCTTGGCTTGACAGGTACTTCGTCGACCTGGGTCAGCGGCTTGCCGGTGGCGCGGTCGAGCACGTAGATCTGCCCGGCCTTGGTGCCGATTACCACTGCAGGTACCGACTGGCCGTCGTCCTTGGTGAAATCGATCAGGCTCGGCTGCATCGGCAGGTCGAAGTCCCAAAGGTCGTTGTGCACGGTCTGGAACACCCACTTCTGGTTGCCGGTGGTGGCGTCCAGGGCCAGTACCGAAGCGCCATAGGTATGGTCCAGCTTGCTGCGTTCGACACCGTAGATGTCGGTGGACGACGAGCCCATCGGCAGGAACACGGTATTCATCGCCGGGTCGTAGGACATCGGGGCCCAGCTGTTGGGGGTGCTGCGCACGTAGGTGCTGTCGCCCTGCGGCGCCTGGCGATCTTCCGGGTTGCCGGGGTCGAAGGCCCAGCGCATTTCACCCGAGATCACGTCGAAACCACGGATCACGCCGCCTGGCATGTCGGTCTGAACGTTGTCGGCGACGCGGCCGCCGACCACCACGGTGGTACCGGCCATCAGTGGGGCCGAGGAAAGCTGGTAGTAGGAGTCCGGCACATCGCCCAGGCCGGCCTTGAGGTCAACCTGGCCATTGTTGCCGAAGCCCTGGCAGAACTCGCCGGTGTCGGCGTCGACGGCAATCAGGCGGCCATCGATGGTATTGGTCAGCAGGCGACGCTGGCAGTTGGCACCGGCCGGTACGCTGGCGACAGTGATTGGCGAGCTGTTCGGCTGGGTGGGCTGGGCGATGGCGGCAGTGGCGTCGAAGTAGGCCATGCCACGGCAACGCTGCCAGACCTTGGACTGAGCGTTGATCGCGTTCTTCCACAGCTCCTTGCCGGTGTCGGCATCGAGGGCGATCAGGTTGTTGTGCGGGGTGCAGATGAACACCTTGTTGCCGACCTGCAGCGGGGTCAGCTGGTCTTCGGCACCGTTGCCGTCGCTGAGCGCCACGTCACCGGTGTGGTAGGTCCAGGCTACCTTCAGCTTGTTGACGTTGTCGCGGTTGATCTGGTCCAGCGCAGCGAAGCGGCTGCCACCTTCGGTGTTGCCATAATGGGCCCAGTCCTTCTGCGCCTTGTCGGCCTCTACCGGGGTCATGCCCGGGCCTTTGCCGGTGGGGGCGACGCTTGGGTGGGCGACGAACATGTTGCCGGCGGCGATCGCCAGCAGCACGGCCATCACCCCGGCAATGCCATAGGCACCGCGGCCGACGCTGGCACCATTGGCACGGGCCAGCAGCGGGTAGACCAGCGCCACCACCAAGCCGATTGCGCCGAACATGAACAGGCGCGAGAACAGCGGCCAGAACACCAGGCCAGCGTCGACCAGCGCCCAGATGGCAGTGCCGACCAGGAACGCCGCGTACAGCCAGGCGCCAGCCGGTTTGCGGCGAGCGATGAGGACGCCGGCAATGGCCATGGCCAGGCCGCCGACCAGGAAGTACCAGGAACCGCCCAGGCCGGCCAGCTTGACGCCGCCCGCAGCCAGGAGGAGGCCGAGCAGGGCGATGATCACGCCCAGGCCGACCAGGATGATGTTTGTGGCGCCAGAGGCGCGCGGTGTTTCTTTCATGCCAGGGATCTCAGCAGGTGGAATGCGCGCAGTGTAATCGCTTAGCTTGCTAATTAACAAGTTGGTACATAATTTTGTGGGGCGGATTGTCGCAGGGTTGAACTCTGCAAGATGTGGCTAAAAGTCTAGAAAATGCAGTTAAAATTACACTAAACAGGATGTTCATGTCGGCTGGGTAACCCACGTTCGATTTTCGATTGCCGGAATCACGCCGGCCAGGGAGTGCCGCTGCTGTAGAACACCGCGAGCCAGACGGTGGCAGTGCCGGGTGCGGTCCATTCCACGCGGTGGCGATGATGCGGTGGGATGTCCAGGCAATCGCCCGGTGCCAGCAGGCGGGTGTGGCTCTCGTGTTCGAAGCGCAGGCCGGCGGCGCCACTGAGCAGCACGATCCATTCACCTTCGGCCTGGTCGTACCAGAAACCGGGCGGGCTGGCCTGGCCACTGGAGACGATACGTTCAACACGCACGCCCGGGCGGCTGAGCAGTTGGTCGACCCGTTCGGTGCTGGCGGGGTCGCAAGGGGGCAGGGCAGTCAGCAGGTTGGTCGGGATCATGGAAAACCTCGTTTGGAAGGGGTTGGTTCCACTATGGACGCAATTGCCGTGCGCCGCGCTTCTTGACCGGCCCGGCTGTTTGTAAGAACTTTCCGGGATTTGGAAGACGGGCAACAAATGGACAAACTCCTGGCGATGAAGATGTTCGTGGCCACCGTCGATGCCCAGGGCTTTTCTGCCGCCGCACGCCGGCTCGGGCTGGCGACATCGTCGGTGACGCGCCTGGTCGATGCCCTGGAAGCGGCGTTGGGTGCCACCTTGCTCAACCGCTCCACCCGCCAGGTCAGCCTGACCGAGGCCGGCGCCCGTTATTACGAGCGCGCGCGGGGTATTTTCGAGGCCCTGGACGAAGCCGATGCCAGTGTCGCCGATCGGGGCGAGGAGCCTGTTGGTGTGCTGCGCCTGTGCTTGCCGGTGGAGTTCGGCAGGCGGGTCATCGCCCCGCACCTGGGGCCGTTTTTGGCGATACATCCGGCTCTGGAGCTGGACATCGACCTCAGCGACCGCCTGGATGACCTGCTTGACGGGCGCTATGACCTGTCGATCCGCCTGGGCGACCCCTCGCCCAATGACGAGCTGGTATGCCGCCAGCTGGGTCGCTTCCAGCGTTGGCTGGTGGCCAGCCCGGGCTACCTGGCCGGGCGTGAACCGCTGGAGCATCCGCGGCAGCTGATCGAGCACGCCTGCCTGCGCTTTCGCTACGGGCAGAAAGGGCGCCCCTGGCGCCTGGCCCGTGGGCAGGACAGTCTGGAACTGGACGTGAGCGGGCCGTTGCGCAGTGCCAATGCCGACATGTTGCGCGAAACCGCACTGGCGGGCAGCGGTATCGCGCTGTTGGCCGACTGGCTGGTGCAAGAGGATGTGGCGGCCGGGCGCCTGCAGCGGCTGTTCCCCGATTGGCAGGCCAGCCCTGGCGCGGCCAATGACAGCATCAACGCCCTGTACCTGCCCAACCATCGTGGTTCGCGGCGGGTGAATGCCTTTATCGACTTTTGCGAAAATTTGCTGCAGCGTAGCACCTAGTGTTGCGCAGTGCGCAAAGCCCTGTTGCGCCAGCGCTGGATTCTCGCCAAGAGTGCGTCTGGGTAAGGTGGCCGGCATATTCCAGCCATTGCCGAGGACACTCGCATGAATCCCTCCCTTGCCGCCGCGCAGCCTGCAGCCACCGGCCTCAGCCGGGCCCTGGTCGCCCTGCTGGCGTTCTGCTGCGGCGCGATCGTCGCCAATATCTACTATGCCCAGCCCATCGTCGGGCTGATCGCCCCGGACCTGGGGCTGTCCACCGAGCATGCCAGCCTCATCGTTTCGCTCACGCAGCTGGGCTATGCCTTGGGCCTGCTGTTGCTGGTACCGCTGGCCGACCTGTTGGAAAACCGCCGCTTGATGGTGGCTACTGCCGTGCTGGCCTGTGTCAGCCTGCTGCTGGCGGGGACCAGCAGCAGTGGCCAGGGCCAGCTGTTCCTTGGCTATGCACTGCTGATCGGTTTCAGTTCCGTGGCGGTACAGATGCTCATTCCGCTGGCGGCGCACCTGGCGCCGGAGCAGCAGCGTGGGCGGGTGGTCGGCAACATCATGGGCGGCCTGCTGCTGGGTATCCTGCTGGCGCGGCCGTTGTCCAGCCTGGTGGCCGACTACTTCGGCTGGCGTGCGGTGTTCATTGGCGCTGCCGGGGTGATGCTGGCGATCATCCTGTTGCTGGCCCTGACCTTGCCGCGGCGAGTGCCTGAGCACAAGGCCAGCTATGCGGGGCTGATGCTGTCGCTGCTCACGCTGCTGCGCCGTTATCCTTTGCTGCGCCAGCGCTCGCTGTACCAGGCATTGATGTTCGCGGCGTTCAGCCTCTACTGGACGGCGGTGCCGATGGCCCTGGCAACCCAGCATGGCCTGTCGCAGAGCCAGATCGCGGTATTCGCCCTGGTGGGCGCGGTGGGCGCCGTTGCCGCACCCATGGCCGGCCGCCTGGCCGATGCCGGGCATGCCCGGGCCGGTTCGCTGCTGGCGTTGTTGCTGGCACCGGCGGCACTGTTGCTGGGGCTGACGGCACCGGGCTACAGCGTGATCGGCCTGGGCGTGACCGGCGTGCTGCTGGATTTTGCGGTGCAGATGAACATGGTCATCGGCCAGCGTGAAGTGTACGCGCTGGACCCGGCCAGCCGCGGGCGGCTGAACGCGGTGTACATGACCAGCATCTTCCTGGGTGGGGCGCTCGGTTCGGCGGTTGCCAGTGCGGTGTTCGGCCAGTTTGGCTGGCAGGGTGTGGCGCTGGTGGGGGCGGGGTTGCCGGGTGTGGCCTTGCTCATCTTCCTGGCCAAAGCGCGCCGGGGTTGAATGCGAGCCCACAGGTTGTCGCGATCCCTGTAGGAGCGGCCTTGTGTCGCGAAAGGGCTGCAAAGCAGCCCCGGCAATATCAGCAACGAAGCCGATATCCCGGGACCGCTGCGCGCCCCATCGCGACACAAGGCCGCTCCTACAGGGATCGCGACAGCCTTTTCGTAGTGCTACCGCCCAAGCGGCAACGCCACACCTATCACGGCAAACAGGCTGCCGCAGCAGCGGTTGAAGCCCTTGCCGCCCTTGGCCAGCCATGGCCGGATGCGAAATGCCAGGCGTGCCAGCAGGTATTCGACCAGGAACTCGACACTGGCAAAGGTAGCCGCCATCACCACGAACTGCAGCAGCAACCCACGCTGCGGGTCGATGAATTGCGGCAGGAAAGCACCATAGAACAGCAACACCTTGGGGTTGGCCATGGCCGACAGCAGGCCTTGGCGGAACAGGCCGGCATTGCCCAGCCGCGCGCTTTGCGCGGTCAGTTCCAGGTGCAGGCCCGGGCTGCGCCACAGCTGGATACCCAGCCAGATCAGATAGGCACCACCCACCCACTTGAGCACGCTCAGCACCGACGCCGAAGCCTGTAGCAAAGCGCTGAGGCCGAACATGGCCAGGGCGATCAGGGCACTGAAGCCAAACACCCCGCCAACGATGGTGAACAATGTCCGGCGTGCGCCATACAAGGCACCGTGGGTCAGGGCCAACAGGCTGTTGGGGCCCGGGGTCAGCGACAGGCCGATGCTCGCCAGCAGGTAGATGAGCCAAGTGTCGAGTGCCATGGGGGAAATGCCTTGTTGGTGTGGAGGGCGCCAGTCTATGGCGCCGGCCTTGGCCGGCAAGGGTATGATCCGGACATTGAATGGTCGTTTCTGGACGCGATGCCAATGCTCCCCGATATCCGCTTGCTGATCTTGCCATTACCGGATTTTGCCCTGCTGCCGTTCGGGGCCTTTCTCGACAAGTTGCGTTTCAGTGCCGACGACGAGGACTACAGCCAGCAGCGCTACTGCAGCTGGACCGTGGCGGGGCTGACCCTGGACCCGGTGCCGTCGAGCAGTGGCGCGGTGGTGCAGGTCGAGGCCGTCGCAGGCCAGCTCGAGCTGGCCGGTTTCGACTACCTTGTGGTGTTCGGCGGGCGCAACGCCATGGCCACTGCCGCGCTGGCGCCTCGCTACCGGGCCTTGCTAAGGCAGGCCGGCAAGGCTGGCGTCAAGCTGGTGGGGGTCGATAACGGCGCTTTCCTGTTGGCCGCCTGCGGGTTGTTGCAGGGGCACAAGGTAGTGGTGCACTGGCGCCACGAAGCCGAATTCCGTGCGGCCTTCCCGCATTTGCAGGTGCTGACCGAGCAGCTGTATTGCATCGACGGTAGCCGCATCACCTGCGCCGGCGGCACCGCCGCCATCGACCTGGCCGTCGCGCTGTTGTCACGTGCCTGCGGGCGGGCCCGGGCGCTCAAGGGCCTGGCCGACATGCTGGTGGATGAAACCCGCGATAGCCGCCATGCCTTGCGCTCGCTGGAGCTGCCGACCGGGCAGGGTAGGCAGGTGCAGCGCGCGCAGGCGTTGATGCGCCATCACCTGGGTACGCCGCTGACCGCGGAGCAGTTGGCGGCAGAGCTGGGCATCAGCCGGCGCCAGCTGGACCGGCAGTTTCACGCCAGCCATGGCATGAGCGCCAAGGCCTGGTGGCTGGAGATGCGCCTGCAACAGGCGCGCTGGCGCTTGCTCAATTCCAGCCACAGCCTGGCGCAGATTGCCGATGAAGTGGGCCTGGGCGATGCCAGTTACCTGGGCAAGTGCGTGCGGCGACGGTTTGGTTGCACGGCCCTGGAACTGCGCGCAGGCACCAACCCGCTTTGAAGCCGCGCACGGTTCCCTGTGGGAGCGGCTTCAGCCGCGAAGAATCCACCGCGGTGCATGGCACCGGCTGCGCCGGTGTTCGCGGCTAAAGCCGCTCCCACAGGGTTCCTGCTGATTCAATGAGTCATGTGCAGCCCTGTGAGAGCGGGCTTACTGCGGCGTCCCGAACAACCCCGTCCAGTAAATCCCTGCGTCACTCTTCGGGTCCACTGCATACGCAGCGCCCAGCTCACGAAAGTCCGGGTTCATCAGCGTCGCGCAATGCCCCGGGCTATCCAGCCAGCCATCGACCACCTTGCGCGCGGTGTCACGCCCGGCGGCGATGTTTTCGCCAATCTGCTGATACAGGTAGCCGGCCAGTTCTGCCCGGTCACCGGGGGTGCGGCCGTCCTTGTCGATGTGGTCGAAGAAGTTCTGGTTGGCCATGGCCCGGGTGTGGTTGGCGGCAACCCCGGCCAGCACCGTGCTCCAGCTCAGCGCGGGGGCGGCGGCGAAGGGCTGGCCACCGCATTGGCGCGGTACCTTGCGCGCGGCATTGATTTCCTGCAGCACCTTCTGCCCCTCGGCCTGCCAGTCGCCCAGGCGACCACTGAGCAGCGGCCGGGCCAGCACGATGCGCCAGTCGCGGCCTTCCTGGCTGACGCCGATATCGACGAACTGCGGGTCGAGCACCACCTGGCAGAAACTCTCCTCGATGGCATGCATGGCCGCGCGCACATCACGTGGCCCCGACAGGCTGATGGCCTGCACGTTGACCATCGGGTAGGCGGCGCGGGTCATGGCCTGCTGCAGGTCGCGGGTACCCTCCGGCGACAGTGCCAGGCGGGTATCGCTGTTGAGCGGTGGCAGCTCCAACGACGCTTCACCACCGCAGGGCTGGGCCTTGCTGCGGTAGACATTGATCGAATCGATCAGTTGCGCCTCTTCGCCGGTGGCAGCCAGTGCCCCGGCCGAGACGACCAGACCCAACGACAAGGCGGCAACGGATGACAGGACGCGCATGTGGATCTCCCTATGACTGGCAGCGTCGTGGTTTGCGCTGCTCATCCTACACAAGCCCGGGGCTTTTGGCCCGGGATCGTGCAAAGCAATGAAAACGCCGGCATTCGTTGCTGGCGGCAAAAGAGGGAGTAGACCACTGATCATCGGAAAAGTGCGAACAGTTGGTAATCATTCTTATCGAACCAACGCTGTCAGCCCGTTTGCCGGCGCCCGGCGGGTATCAGCGCGCCACCGCCTGGTTCGGTTTGTAGAACAGAAAATGCCTGGTCTGCGCCGTCCGGCGATAGGCTTTGGCCCAGTCCGGGCGCACATTGCGGTCGTGGAAGTACAAGGCACCGCCGGTGCGGTCTTTCAACTGCTGGTTGAGCGCCTTGCGCGCGATTTCCTTGGCAATGCCGTAGCGTTGCGCTTCTTCGACCTGGTCCGGGCGCCCGTCGCACCACCAGGAGAACTGGCAGGCCTTGCTTTCCACACCCTGCTTGACCACGCCGCAGATTGTATCCGGGAAGCCATCGTGGCCCAGGCGGTTGAGCACGACGTTGGCCACGGCGGCCATGTCTTCGGCGTCGGCACCTTTGGCCTCCCAGTAGATGGTGCGGGCCAGGCAGGTGATGCTGTCATCCAGCGGCGCCTGGCCGGCCGGGTCCACTGCCTGCGCTTCGCCCGGTGTGAGAGTCTCGGCCTTTTTCGGGGGTGGTGTGTCATTCACCACTTTTTCCTCGAGCACCTCGGCCTTGTCCTCGGCGACGGCAGCCTTGGCCGGGTCGGCGGCGTGCAAGGGGCCTGCGAGCAGGGCCGAGGCCAGGCCGATCACCATCCACGAAAAGCGCATGATGCAAGCTCCCCGAACTGTGGGCTGGTTCCCAGTCTAGCCAAGCGCGAGCATCAGTACCAAAGGCAGGGTGGCGGCGGCGACCACGGTCTGCAGGGCGATGATGGTCGCCATCAGCGGTGCGTTACCGCCCATTTGCCGGGCCATCACATAAGAAGACGAGGCGGTCGGCAGCGCCTGGAACAGCACCGCAACCACTGCTGCCTGGCCACCCAGGCCAAGCAGGCGGCACAAGCCCCATGTGGTCAGCGGCATGACCAGGAACTTGAATGCCGACGCTGCCATCAGCGGGCGCACCTGCTGGCCCAGGCGGGCGCCACCCAGGGCTGCGCCGACGCACAGCAGGCCTAGCGGCAGGGCGGCCTGGCCCAGGGCCTTGACCGTGGGTTCGATACCCGCTGGCAAGCCCAGCCCGCTGGCGCGCAGCAGCAACCCGCCGGCGCAACCGACGATCAAGGGGTTGGCGAAGATGGCCCGCAGCACCGTCGCTGGTGAGCTATGGCGGGCACTGAAGCGGGCGAACACCAGTACGCAAAGCAGGTTGACCAGGGGTACGATTGCAGCGTTGGCCACCGCCGCCAGGGCGATGCCGGCGCTGCCATAGATACCTGCTGCAAGGGTGGCGCCGATGTAGTTGTTGAAGCGGATGCCGCCCTGGAACACCGAAGTGAAGTCGGCACCGTCATGGTTCATTGCGCCCTGGTACAGCACCAGCAGCACGGCCCCGGCCAGGGTCGAGAGCATCAGCACGCCGACCATGCCCAGCACCGGCACGCCATCGAGGTTGGCGGTGGCCAGGCCATGGAGGAACAGTGACGGCAGCAGTACGTAATAGCTAAGGCGCTCTGCGCCGGGCCAGAAGTTGTCGGCGAGGAAGCCGCGCAGGCGCAGGAAAGTGCCCAGGGCAATCAGCAGGATGATCGGCAGCAGGGTAGTCAGCAGCAAGTGGAGCATGGGCGACGTTCCGTGGTCGGGTACGGGGCACAGCCTACTGGTACGGATCGATCTGTAAAAACGTTGTTTTCTGCACTGACTGTTGAGGAAAAATGCATGGTTGAAGTCGACACTGGCTCTTGTAGGAGCGGCCTTGTGTCGCGAAAGGGGTGCGAAGCGCCCCCAGGATATCGGCATCGCCACAAAATTGCCGGGGCCGCTTTGCGGCCCTTTCGCGACACAAGGCCGCTCCTACAAGGCCCTGCGAACCTTCACGCCTCCAGCGCAGTCTTCAGCACCGCACTCAAATGCCGCCGCTGGCTCTTCTCATGCTCCAGCAACACCACCCGCCGGGTCAGCTGCGGTTCGCCAAATGGCAGGCAGGTGGCCGGAGGCAAGCGTTGCAGGTCGTCATCGGCCATGGGGATGATTGCCACGCCCAGGCCCATCACCGCCATGCGCGCCAGCGCTTCCTGGCTGTCCAGTTCCATCTGTTCGCTCACCTGCAAATGCTGGCGGCGCAGCTCCTGCTCGATCTGTCGGCCGGCCCAGGCACGCTTGTCGAAGCGCAGGAACGGCTGGCTGGCCAGCAACTGGGGCACGCTTTGCCCGGCGAGGTCGGGGCTGGCGATTGCCCAGAAGCGGTCTTCGAACAACGGCGTGAAGTCCAGGCTTTGTGGGTACGGGCTGACCGGTTCGGTGGTGATCGCCGCATCGAGCTCGCCGTCTTCCACCCGCCGTGCCAGTTCCGCCGACATGCCGGAGGCCACGCTGACATGCAACTGCGGATGGTGCGCCTTGATCCACACCAGCGCCTTGGGCAGGCGCCGCGCCAGCACCGTGTGGATCGCCCCCAGGCGCAGGCGGCCGCGCTGGCTCGGGCCGCTGGCCAGGGCGTCGGCCAGTTCGTCATAGGCAGCCAGGATGGTTTCGGCCCGGGCCACCGCCAACTGGCCGGCTTCGGTCAGCGACACTTGCCTGCGGCTGCGGTCGAACAAGGTCACCTGCAGTTCGTCTTCGAGGGTCTTGATGTGCAGGCTGACCGCCGAAGGGGTGAGGCTGAGCAGGTCGGCGGCACGGGCGAAGGTGCCGTGACGGGCGATGGTCACCAGGGTGCGCAGGGCTTTGAGGGACATGCGGGTGGGTCCGGTTTCAGGCTGACAGGGTTGCATTGTCAGGCCCGGCCCTTTCGCAGCACAAGGCTGCTCCTACAGGTATTGCGCATGCTTGAACCATGGCGCTAACCCTGTAGGCGCAGCCTTGTGCTGCTCAGCGCTGGTTACGCCCATAGGCCTGGCTGATCCGGTCGATCACCATGGCCAGGGCGACGATCGCCAGCCCGGCCTCGACGCCTTGGCCGACATTCAAGGTCTGGATCCCCGACAGCACATCCTCGCCCAGCCCGCGGGCGCCAATCATCGAAGCCACCACCACCATCGACAGGGCCATCATCACCGATTGGTTGAGCCCGGCCATGATGCTGGGCAGCGCCAGCGGCAGGGCGATGCGCCGCAATCGCTGCCAGCGGCTGGCCCCAAGGCCATGGGCGGCCTGCAGCAACGAAGGGTCGATCTGGCTCAGCCCCAGTTCGGTCAGCCGCACCAGCGGTGGCAGGGCATAGATCAGCGTGGCGAACACGGCGGGCACCTTGCCCAGGCCGAACAGCATCAGCACCGGGATCAGGTAAACGAAGGCCGGCAATGTCTGCATCACATCCAGTACCGGCAACAGCACCCGCTTCGCCAGCGGCCGGGCAGCCAGCAGGATGCCCAGCGGCACACCCACCAACACGCAGAGGCCTGTACTGACCAGCACCAACGCCATGGTCTGCAGCAGTTTGTCCCACAACCCGAGCATACCGATCAGGGCCAGCAGCGCCACCAGTACCGCGCTGCGCAGCACGCTGCGGCTGGCATGCCAGGCGAGCAGGCCGATCAGCAACAGCAGCAGCCACCACGGCAGCAGGCGCAGCAGGGTTTCCAGGCCGACCAGTAGTTGCAGCAACTGGTCCGAGACGCTGCGCAGGTGATCGCCGTAATGCAGCACCAGCCAGTCGACCAAGCGGTTGACGCTGTCGGCAAAGGAGAATTGCAGGGTTTCAGGGAAGCCGCCGCTCACAGGCTGCCCTCGACCTTGGTAGCAATGTCCGCAGGCAACCAGGCTTTCCACACTTCGCGGTTATTGCGCAGGAAGGTGAGGGCAGCGTCACGGGGCGGCGTGCGCTTTTCGCTCATCTCGGCCAGTGCGCTGTTCAGTCGGTCGATGGGCAGGTCGACCCGCTCGAACACGCTCACCAGCTCCGGATAGCCCTCGCGAAAGGCCTTGGACACGCCAATCGACAATTTGGCCGGCAGCGAGCTGCTGCCCTTGGGCTCGGGATTACCGGCATCGGTGAGGGTGGCCCAGGCGTTGGCATCGAACGGCGGCTCTTGCAGGCGTATGAGTTTGTAACGCCCCATCAAAGGGGTAGGGTTCCAGTAGTAGAACAGCACCGGTTGGCCACGGCGGATGGCCGAGTCGATTTCGGCATCCATTGCAGCGCCGGAGCCGCTGCGGAAGTTGGTATAGAGCTCATTCAGCCCGTAGGCCTTGAGTTTCTGGCTGTTGACGGTCTCGGATGTCCAGCCGCTGGGGCTGTTGAGAAAACGCCCTTTGTCGGGCGACTCGGGGTCGCGGAACACCTTCGGGTAACGCTTGAGGTCCTCGACGTTGCGCAATTCCGGCGCCACGGGTTTCAGCTTGCGTGCCGCATCGCCCTCGATCACGTAGGCCGGCACCCACCAGCCTTCTTCGGCATTCTTGACCGTATCGCCCAACGCGAACACCTGCCCGGCGGCTTCTGCCTTGACCCAGGCAGGGCTGCGCCCGGCCCATTCCTCGGCAATTACTTGCAGGTCGTTGCGCGCCAGCGCCACTTCCATGCTGACGGTGCTGCCGGGCAGGGTGTCGGTGGGGTAGCCATACCCGCGCTCCACGATCAGCCGCAGGATCTCGGTGGTGAGGGCGCCGCTTTCCCAGCCGATGGCGCCAAAGTGAATGGGCGTGGTCCGTTCCGCCGAAGCGGCGCTATCGGTGCTGGCCATGCCCACCGCCAGCAGCAGACCGGCCAGTAGCGTTGGAATTTTCTTCATCGGGGCCTTCGTCGATTGCCGTGGGGTAGGTGCGGGCAAGTGTAGACGACCCCTCCCAGGCGTTGCCGACAGCAGCATGGAACGGGCTCCTGCTGCGAGTGGGAGCAGCGGTTTGCAAAGGTGCGCAGTGCCGTTTGGCAAGCACATTCTGCGAGGCATTCCTGATGACGCTGGACTTGAATTTTATTTATTACCGCAACTTCCGATTCGATGGAAAGCTGCATGTTCGTTGCATTGGCACAGACCTGCACAAGGTCAACCGCATTCGCTACGAACTGGAGCGGGCCGGCCCGGATGGCCCGGTGTCGTTCCGAGGGGTTTCGGCCTATTCCCAGGCACACACCGGCAAAACGAGTGACCACGGCTGCCCAGCCACTTTGTTCGCCGAGGAGGAGGCGGGGATCTACACCATCCGGCCAAGGGTGGTGCTGCGAGATGAACATGCCCGGGCGATGAACCGGCCTGTCGGGCCGGCCGGTGTCATCGACATGCCGCCGCTGGTACTCGATATCGCGGTCGAGGAGATCAACCGCAGCGTGCTCGACAAGGTCCCGTTGCCTTCTGCCGCCAAGCGTCGCAAGCGGGCGGCAGGCCCCGCGGACGTGGCTGATCACGCTCAGCAAACGCTTCCCACGTTGGCGCCAGGTACCTCGTACCCGACACTGGTCATCGAGTTCGCTAGCGGTGGGTATGAGCACTTCCTTGACGACCTGGAGCCAGGCTCGGGCTCGACGCTGGTTCGCTATTGGCCGAACCTGAAGTCGGTGATCGCGCTCAGGCCGGTGCTGGACGAGCATGAAGTGGACGATGACAGGCTCCTGGCACTACGTCAGCACTATTACCTCGACCAGCCTGCCGGCATGCTCAATGACACCTATCTGGCATTGCTCAAGTCGTTGGCCGCGCTGGACTATGTCGTATCCATGCAGATGTCGCCGCCACCTTCGGAACCACACCCTGTCGCGTTCGTGCTGGCGGGGGTGCTGGCAACCTTGCTGACAGGTACTGCAGTGGTGGCAGGCAACAGGGCTTATGAGAATGCTCAGCCCACGCCCGACTTCGAATCACGCCAGAACTACCTCGACGAACCCGGCCCCCGGTGGAAGGGCCTGAATGTGCGCAAGGCCTGGGCCAACAAGGTGACGGGCAAGGGGGCGCGTATCCACTTCAGCGATGGTGGGTTGTACCCGCAGCATGAAGACCTGCGCGGCAACCCCGCCCTGCAAGTCATCTCGCTTGAGCCCAACCATGACCCCAGCCATGGCACGGCTTCGGCAGGGGTGATTCTGGCCGCGCGCAACGGCATGGGGGTTACCGGAATCAGCCATGACAGCGAGCTGTACCTGTACAACAACCGCGCGCAAGACGCCCAGGGCAATTTCCAGGCGCTCAAGGATCTGCTGCGCAATGTGGAGCCTGGGGATATTGTCGGCATCAATCGCCAGACTGCAAATATCGATGTGTTGAGCACGAAGCTGCCGTCCTTGCACGACAAGGCCTGGTGGACCGTCATGCTTCAGCTGAGTCAGCGCGGTGCGGTGGTGGTCAATGCCGCAGCCAATGGCAGCAGCAAGACCCTTGCGGAACGAGGTACCCAGGCGGGGCAAGGCGTAGACCTGGCCAATTGGCGTTACTTCGATGACCATGGCGATTCAGGTACCATTCTGGTGGGCGCCAGCCACTCGTATGACGGCAAGCCCCACGCCTACTCCAACCACCATTACCCTTACCGCATGCTCAATGCCTGGGGTGACAGCGTAGTCACGCTTTCCTATGGCAGCTTGCAGGACCTGTCCGGCGATGATCGGGACTACACAGACAACTACGGCGGCACGTCCAGTGCGACGCCGATGGTGTGCGGCACACTGAGCCTGATCCAGTCCTATGCCATGGAGCACCACCACATCTACCTCAATGGCAACCAGATGCACCAGTTGGTCATGGCGTCCGGGTATCACGATGCCACGTTGCCCGGCACCGACGTGTTGCCGATGGGCGCCAGGCCCAATGTGCATGGCGCGTTGGTGCTGCTGGACCGCATTCTCGGCGGGGGCAGGTTCGAGGCCTGAGCCAGGGCCGGCAGGGCCGGCCCTGATCCAGTCACACGCGGAACTGGTCCATCAGCGCCTGCTGCTGGTTGGCCAGACTGTTCAGTGACTGGCTGACCCGTGCCGACTCGTTGGCCTGCCCGGACAGCGACTCGGTGACGTCGCGGATGGTCGCCACGTTGCTGTTGATTTCCTCGGCCACCGCGCTCTGCTCCTCGGCGGCCGAGGCGATCTGCAGGTTCATGTCGGTGATCACCGTCACGGCCTGGCCGATGCGCTGCAGCGCGGTGACGGCCTGGCCAACCTGCTGCACGCCGCCCTGGGCCTGGCGGTGGCTGTTGTCCATGGCCCCGACCACTTCGCGAGTACCGTTCTGCAAAGCCTCGATCACCTGGCGGGTTTCTTCCACCGATTCCTGGGTACGCTGGGCCAGGTTGCGCACCTCGTCCGCGACCACGGCAAAGCCCCGGCCGGCTTCACCGGCGCGGGCCGCCTCGATGGCGGCGTTGAGCGCCAGCAGGTTGGTCTGTTCGGCGATCGAACGGATCACCTCCAGTACCGAACCGATCTTCTCGCTGTTCTGCGCCAGGCCCTCGACTTCGGCCATGGCGTTGCTCATGTCGGCGGCCAGGGCATCGATGCTGTGGGTGGTGCGGTCGATCACTGCCAGGCCTTCGCGGGTGGCCTGGTCGGCGTCGCGGGCGGCCTGCGCGGCCTGGGCGGCGCTGCGGGCGACGTCCTGGGCGGTGGCACTCATCTCGTGGGAGGCAGTGGCCACCTGGTCGACCTGGCGGTACTGCTGCTCCATGCCGGCGCTGGTCTGGGTGGCAATTGCCGAAGACTGGTCGGCGGTGCCACGGGCGGCTTGCACCGAGCGTTTGACCTCGGCGATGGTCGGCTGCAGCTTGTCGAGGAAGCGGTTGAACCAGCCGGCCAGTTCACCCAGTTCGTCCTGCTTCTGGTAAGTCAGGCGGCGGGTCAGGTCACCTTCGCCGCTGGCGATGTCCTTGAGCATGCTTGCCACGCCGAGGATCGGCCGGGTAACGCCGCGGGCCATCAGCCACACCATCAGCAGGCCGGCAATCGCCGCCGCCAGGCCCAGGCCAAGTTCCAGAAGGGTGCCGCTGGTGTTCAGCGCGTCCAGTTCCTGTTTAAGCGCTTCGGCCGGGCCGGTCAGGGCGTTTTCCGGCACATCCAGCAGCACGCCCCAAGGCTGGGCATCCGGAATCGGCCGGAATGCGGCCAGCACCTTCAGGCGCTGCTGGTCATGGACGATGGTCATCTTGCCGTCGGCCAGCTTGCGCACCAGTTCGGCGCCCTTGGCGGTGTCGACCTGGTCGAAGCGCTGGGCCAGCTTGCTGGCGTCGGCGCTGTAGCCGGCCAGCAGGCCGACCGGGCTGAGGATGCCGACCGTGGTGCGGCCTTCGTACAGGCCGCGGCTGGCCTCCTGGCTCAGGGCCTGCAGGCTGTTGAGGTTGATGTCGATGGACAGGGTGGCGATCACCTTGCCGTCTACCGCCAGCGGGAAGACGATGCTGGTCATCAGCACCTGCTGGCCATCGATGTCGTAGAAGTAGGGTTCCACCACGCACACTTTGCCGGACGTGCGTGGGCACACCCACCAGGTGTTGGCTGGCTGGCCGCTTGGGCCGATCTCGGTGTTGGCCATGTCATGCTCGGGCAGGGCCATGGCCGTCAGCTGGCCGACACGCGGTTGCGACCAGTACAGGGCGAAGCGCCCGGTTTCGTTGCTGCCCAGTTCCGCCTTGCCGGCGAACAGGCTGTCCTTGTTGTCCAGTGCGTTGGGCTCGAATACCAGCGACAGGCCGAGCAGCTCAGGGTTGGCCTGCAGGGCGGCGCGCACCTGGCGGGTCATATCCTCGCGCAGGTCGAAGGCATCGAGAAAGCGCTTTTCCGCCTGCTCGCGCAGGAACAGCACCTGGCGGGCGAAACCGGCGCCGTACTGGTAGGCGTCCATGAACTGGCGGCGGATGTTCAGCGCCTGCACCTCGCCCTGCGACTCTATGCGCGACTGCGCCGACTCGGTCAGCATCTGCATGCTGCTGGCCTTGACCAGGTCCGAGCTGTGGTCCATGCGGTACAGCGACAGGCCGACGAGCAGGGTGACGATGCCGGCCAGGCAGAGACCGGCGAGCAGGGTGATCTTCCACTGGATGGAAAGTTGGCGCAAAGGCATGGGGGCGGATCCCTTGTAATAAGAGTGTGGCTGACGATTGTGTCGGCCATCGCGGGCTTTTCTTTATTCAAACGTTCAATTTAACCGCCGGGCCGCACCAGGCATTGGTAATGCGCCGCAACATGGCGTTTTTGACATCCGCCGCCCACTGCTGCACAGTGCGCGCTTTTTTTCTGTCGCAATGAGGTAAGCCAACCATGAATGCAGTGATCGCCGCGGTCGGCATCATGCTGATACTCAGCCTGTCCCGCGTGCACGTGGTCATCGCCCTGATCATCGGGGCCCTGGCCGGTGGGCTGGTGGGTGGCCTGGGTATCGAGGGTACGCTCAAGGCCTTCAACGGCGGCCTCGGCGGCGGGGCCACGGTAGCCCTGTCCTATGCACTGCTGGGCGCCTTTGCCGTGGCCATCGCCAAGTCCGGCCTGGCCCATGCCCTGGCCGACCGCGCCCTGGCCATGATCGACCGCCAGGGCCATGCCAATGGCGGCAAGGTCAAATGGCTGCTGGTGGGCCTGATGCTGGTGGTGGCGGTGTCGTCGCAGAACATCCTGCCTATCCACATTGCCTTCATCCCCTTGCTGGTGCCGCCGCTGCTGTACGTGCTGACCCGCCTGCGCATCGACCGCCGGCTGATCGCCTGTGTGATCACCTTCGGCCTGATCACCCCGTACATGTTCCTGCCGGTGGGCTTTGGCAACATCTTCCTCAACGAAATCCTGCTGGCCAACGTTGCCCGCGCGGGTGTCGACGTAAGTGGCGTGAATGTCACCCACGCCATGGCCATCCCAGCCGCCGGCATGCTGGCTGGCCTGTTGCTGGCAGTATTCATCAGCTACCGCAAGAAGCGTGACTACGACCTGGCACGCATCGAGCAGGTGGAGCAGGTGAGCGTGCAGTACAACCCGCTGACCCTGCTGGTGGCCGGGCTGGCGATTGCCTCGGCGTTCATCGTCCAGTTGTGGCTGGACTCGATGATCATCGGCGCCATGGTCGGCTTCCTGATCTTCTCGCTGTCGGGCATCGTGCGCTGGAAGGACACTGACGACCTGTTCACCGAAGGCATGAAGATGATGGCCATGATCGGCTTCATCATGATTGCCGCCTCAGGCTTCGCCGATGTGATGAAGGCCACCGGCGAAGTGCAGAGCCTGGTGGAAACCTCGGCACAGTGGATCGACCACAGCAAGGGCATTGGTGCCTTGCTGATGTTGCTGGTGGGCCTGCTGGTGACCATGGGCATCGGCTCGTCGTTCTCCACCGTGCCGATCCTGGCCGCGATCTTCGTGCCGCTGTGCGTGCAGCTGGGCTTCGACCCGCTGGCCACGGTGTGCATCGTCGGTACCGCCGGTGCCCTGGGTGATGCGGGCTCGCCTGCCTCGGACTCGACCCTGGGCCCAACCTCGGGGTTGAACGTGGATGGCCAGCACCACCATATCTGGGACACCGTGGTGCCTACCTTCATCCACTACAACCTGCCACTGCTGGCGTTCGGCTGGTTGGCGGCGATGACGCTGTAAGACGGGGAGGGCGTCAGCCCTTGTCGGGCGGCGGCGAGATGCGGTTGAGGACGGTGCTGCCGTCCTTGCTGCGGGTCAGGTAGACCGGCAGCACCTTGGGCAGGTTGTTGACCAGGCGCCCCACCTCGCGGGTGTTGTAGATGCCGCTGATGCGGATGCGGCCGGTGCTGGCGTCGGCCAGCAGCAGCGGTGCGTCGAGGTAGCGGTTGATCACCGGCAGGGCCTCTTCCAGGCTCAGGTTGTCGAGCACCAGCTTGCCGTCGCGCCAGGCCAGGCTGTTGCCGTAGTCGTCGCTCTGCTCCAGTTGCGGCTCGAAGTCGCCCTTGTGGTAGCTGGCCTGCATCCCCGGGCCCAGGCGGTAGCCGCTGGCGCTGCCGTCGCTGGATACCAGTACCGAACCTTCCACCAGGGTGACCTTGACCTGGTCCTGGTACTTCCACACGTTGAACTGGGTGCCGGTGACGCGGGTCTGGCCACGACCGGCATGCACGATGAACGGGTGGCTGCTGTCGTGCTGTACCTTGAAGAACGCCTCGCCACGCTTGAGCAAGACCTGGCGCTGGTCCTTGTAGTTGAGGTAGGTGAGCTCGGTGTTGAGGTTGAGCTGCACCGTGCTGCCATCGCTCAGCTGCACGGTCTGCATGTGCTCGTTGGCTTCGAAGTGCTGGTAGTGATTGGGCAGCCAGCCTTGTTCCCAGCCCACCCAACCGGCCAGCGGCAGCACCGCCAGGGCGATCGCGGCGGCGGATGCCAGCGGCCGCCAGTTGCCCGGGCGCGCAGCCTTTTGCACGGGCGGGTTGAAGTCGATGACAGTGGCATTGCGCGGCAGCAGGTCGGCGGTTTGCCAGATTTCCAGCATTGCCCGGTATTCCTCGGCGTGCCGCGGGTCGGCCGCCAGCCAGCGGGCGAACGCCTCGCGCTCGGCCACCGTGCAATCTTCGGCGTGCAGGCGCATGCACCAGTTCGCGGCGGCGTCGGTGATGGCATCGTCTGGGCTGGGATTGAGGCGGTCGTGGTTCATTGCGGCTCCGGGTTTTGCGCATTCTACCCTTGCTGGAGGGCTCCCGAGAACCGAGGTAATGGCGAATGACTATCAGTTGTGCCGGTTTTCGTCGGATTGATGCTGGTTTCCTGGCGTTTGAGAACCCTTCGCGCAGGTAAATTCAGGCTGAAATCGTTGGGGCTGCCTTGCAGCCCATCGCGACACAAGGCCGCTCCCACAGGTACAGCGCTGCCCGATGGGGCGGTGCGATACCTGTGGGAGCGGCCTTGTGTCGCGAAAGGGGCGCATAGCGCCCCCAGCGGCTCATCAGAACTGCGCCGCCTCCAAACCAAAAAGGCTGCCACTACCCGCCCGGATACTGGCCTCCAGCCCCAACCCCCGCGGCAACACCCGCTGGAAGAAGAACTCCGCACACGCAAGCTTGGCCCCATGAAACGCCGCATCCTTGTCACGCTTGGCCAACGCCACCGCCGCCATCCGCGCCCACATGTAGGCATACGCCGTCAGCCCGAACAGCTGCAGGTATTCCAC
Organism: Pseudomonas sp. 32_A; assembly: GCF_017490905.1. Classification (NCBI taxonomy): domain Bacteria; kingdom Pseudomonadati; phylum Pseudomonadota; class Gammaproteobacteria; order Pseudomonadales; family Pseudomonadaceae; genus Pseudomonas; species Pseudomonas sp. 32_A. The sequence continues at coordinate 56,130 of NZ_JAFGYI010000028.1, forward strand.
CGCCACCGCGCTGACCAGGTTGGCATCTTCGCCGGCTCGCGCCTGCAGCCAGGCGCTGGTGGCCTCCAGCCGCGCCAGGCTCGCTTGCAGGGCTTCACGGTGCAGCGGCGCATCCACGCTGAAGGCCCGCACCTCGGCGGCAAAGCTGGTCAGCGCCTGGCCACCGTCGGCCAGTACCTTGCGCCCGAGCAGGTCGAGGGCCTGGATGCCGTTGGTGCCTTCGTAGATCTGCGCGATGCGCACGTCGCGCACCCGCTGCTCCTGGCCCCATTCGCGAATGTAGCCATGGCCGCCATACACCTGCTGGCCAAGCACGCAGCTTTCCAGGCCGTTGTCGGTGAAGAACGCCTTGGCCACCGGCGTCAGCAGCGCCACCAGGCGCTGCGCATGCTCGCGCTCGGCGGCGTCTTCGGCGTAGCGTGCAAGGTCCAGTTGCTGGCCGACGTAGGCGGCAAACGCCCGGCCACCTTCGGTGAGGGTACGCATGGTCAGCAGCATGCGCCGCACATCGCCGTGGTGGATGATCGGGTCGGCAGCCTTGTCCTGTGCCTGTGGGCCGCTGGCGGCGCGGCTTTGCAGGCGTTCGTTGGCGTAGCGGGCGGCGCTCTGGTAGGACGCCTCGGCACAACCGATGCCCTGGATGCCGATGGACAGGCGCTCGTAGTTCATCATGGTGAACATCGCCGCCAGGCCCTTGTTCGGCTCGCCTACCAGGTAGCCGACGGCACCATCGAAGTTCATCACGCAGGTGGCCGAGGCCTTGATGCCCATCTTGTGTTCGATCGAGCCGCAATGGGCGGCATTGCGCGCTCCCAGGCGCCCATCTGCCTCGACCAGGTACTTGGGCACCAGAAACAGCGAGATGCCCTTGGCGCCCGCTGGCGCATCCGGCAGCTTGGCCAGCACCAGGTGGACGATGTTTTCGGTCAGGTCCTGTTCGCCGCCGGTGATGAAGATCTTGCTGCCGCTGATGCGATAGCTGCCGTCGGCCTGGGGCTCGGCGCGGCTGCGGATCAGCCCCAGGTCGGTGCCGGCATGGGGTTCGGTGAGGCACATGGTGCCGGCCCAGCGGCCTTCGTACAGGGGCGGCAGGTAGGTGGCCTTGAGCGTTTCGCTGGCATGGGCATCGATGGCCAGGCAGCTGCCGGCGCTCAATGCCGAATACAGGCTGAAGCTGCAGTCGGCGGCGTAGAGCATTTCTTCGAACAGCACACCGAGCATCTTCGGCATGCCCATGCCGCCATGTTCGGGGTTGCCGCCCAGGCCGACCCAACCGCCTTCGCGGTAGGTGTGCCAGGCCTCGCGGAAGCCGTCAGGGGTGGTGACTTCGCCTGCGGCAAAGCGCACGCCTTGCTCGTCGCCGTTGCGGCTGAGCGGGGCAATCAGCTGGCTGGTGACCTTGGCTGCTTCTTCGAGGATGGCATCGGCGGTATCGGCGTCGATGCGCTCGGCCAGGGCAGGCAGGCGGGCCCACAGGGCCGGGGCGTCGAACACATCATGCAGGACGAAGCGCATGTCGCGCAGGGGGGCTGTGTAGGTGGTCATTGGGGGCTCTTGAAAAAGTGGGAAATCTGGGCGGGCCTCTTCGCGGGTGAACCCGCTCCCACAGGTACAGTGCAGGATTCAGGTCTGGTGCGATCCCTGTGGGAGCGGGCATGCCCGCGAAGAGGCCGCTACGGGTTCAGAGGGCTTTGGCCCGGTCGCGCAGCACGTACTTCTGGATCTTGCCGGTAGAGGTCTTGGGCAATTCGCCGAACACCACGGTCTTCGGCACCTTGAACCCGGCCAGGTGCTCGCGGCACCAGCTGGTGAGGTCGGCTTCGCGGGTGTCTTCGCGGCCCGGCTTGAGGGCGACGAAGGCACACGGGGTTTCCCCCCATTTTTCATCCGGGCGCGCCACTACTGCGGCTTCCAGCACCGCCGGGTGCTTGTACAGGGCGTTCTCGACCTCGATGGTGGAGATGTTCTCGCCACCGGAAATGATGATGTCCTTGAGCCGGTCCTTGATCTCGACATAGCCGTCGGCATGCCACACGGCCAGGTCACCGGTGTGGAACCAGCCGCCACGGAAGGCTTCGACAGTGGCCTCGGGGTTCTTCAGGTAGCCCTTCATCACCGTGTTGCCACGCATGAAGATCTCGCCCAGGGTGTTGCCGTCGCGCGGCACCGGTTCGAGGGTTTGCGGGTCGGCAACCATCAGGCCGTCGAGTGTCGGGTAGCGCACACCCTGACGGGACTTGATCCGCGCGCGTTCTTCCAGCGACAGTTCATCCCATTCGTCATGCCAGGCGCACACGGTGACCGGGCCGTAGACTTCGGTCAGGCCGTAGGTGTGGGTAACCTGGATGCCCATCTCTTCCACGGCGCCGATGACCTTGGCAGGTGGCGCGGCGCCAGCGACCATGGCCTGCACCGGGTGCTCGATGGCCGCCTTGGCTGCCTCGGGCATGTTGACCAGGGCGTTGAGCACGATCGGCGCGCCGCACAGGTGGCTGACCCGGTGCTCGCGGATCAGGGTCAGGATCTTCTGCGGGTCGACCCGGCGCAGGAACACATGGGTGCCGGCCAGCGCGGTGATGGTCCACGGGTAGCACCAGCCGTTGCAGTGGAACATCGGCAAGGTCCACAGGTACACCGGGCGGTGGCCCATCGCCCAGACCATCTGGTTGCCCAGCGCGTTCAGGTAAGCGCCACGGTGGTGGTAGACCACACCCTTGGGGTTGCCGGTAGTGCCGGAAGTGTAGTTGAGCGAGATTGCCTGCCACTCGTCATCGGGCCATTCCCAGGCAAAGTCCGGGTCGCCTTCGGCGAGGAACGCTTCATAATCCAGTTCGCTGACCGCACGGCCTTCGCCGTACTCCGGGTCATCCACATCCACCACCAATGGCGGGTGCTCGAGCAAGGCCAGGGCCGCTTCGATGACGGTATGGAACTCGCGGTCGGTGATCAGCACCTTGGCCTCGCCATGCTGCAGCATGAAGGCGATGGCCTCGGCGTCCAGGCGTACGTTCAGGGTATTGAGCACGGCACCGGTCATGGGCACGCCAAAATGGGCTTCGAGCATGGCCGGAATGTTGGGCAACATCACCGCCACGGTGTCGCCACGGCCGATACCCCGGCCCACCAGGGCGCTGGCCAGGCGCCGGCAGCGTTGGTAGGTCTGCTGCCAGTTGCGGCGGATGGCACCGTGGATCACCGCCGGGTAATTGCCGTATACGGCAGCGGTGCGTTCGATGAAACTGAGCGGGGTGAGAGCGACGTGGTTGACGGCAGCGGGCATCAGGCCCTGGGCATAGATCGACATGCGGTGATCCTGTAAGGGAGGCAGGCACAACCTGTGCGCTTGGCCCCCGGTGGCTGATTGTTAGCTCTGTTCAGGGTGCAGGGAGGCGGATGTTGGATCGCCCCCTTGTCGCAGTTTTACGCGAGTCGCTATGGTATTAGGAATATCGACTATAGCAATATAGTAAAACTACTATAACAACGAGCCGCCTACCGTGGACAACACAGCCTATCCCTTGCTCGCCAAGGACCCGCAACCCAGCCTGATGCTGGCCAGCGACGCCAGGCCACTGGCACTCAACCCGGCGCTGCAGGCCTGGGTCGATGAAGGCCCGGCACTGGCCAGCTGGCTGCCGGGCAACTGCGCCGCCCTGGTGCGCGCATGCCTGCGCCAGCGCCGGGCGATCGCCGACGTCGAAGTGCAGGTCGGTGAACGCATCGTACTGTGGAGTTTCATCCCTGACGACCAGGGCCAACGGGTGCTGGCGCGTTGCCGAGACGCCAGCGACGAGCGCCATGGCGCACGGGAGGCCAGCCGCGCCCGGCGGCTGTACCGGCTGATCATCGAAAACACCACCGACCTGATCTCCCGGCACAGCCCCGACGGCCGTTTCCTCGATGCCTCGCCGGCGGCATTCCGCCTGCTTGGCCTGTGGCCCGAGCAGCTGCGCGGCATGGCCGTGCGTAACTTGCTGCACCCGCGTGAGCGCCGCCAGGTGCTGCGCCAGGCCGCCGCCGCCCTGGACCAGGACGGCTACCACACCATGACCTGCCGGGTGCGCCAGGCCACAGGCGGCTACCGCTGGTTCGAAATCGCCAGCCGGGCCATCCGCGAAACGTATACCGGCGCGGTGGTGGAGGTGGTCAGCGTGTCACGCGACATCACCCTGCGCATCGAGGCCCAGGAAAGCCTGGCGCACAGTGCCCGGTTGGCCACCCTGGGCGAGCTGGCATCGGGTATTGCCCACGAAATCAACCAGCCGTTGGCCGCAGTGGTCAACTACGCCAACGCCAGCCAGCGCTACCTGCAGGGCCTGGAGCGCGACCCGCAGGCCCGCGAGCGGGTGGGGCAGGGCTTGCAGCGCATCAGCGAACAGGCCACCCATGCCGCCGAGGTGATCCGCCGCCTGCGCGCATTCCTGCGCAAGGGGCCGCGCCGTCTGCAGGCGCTGGACATGGCCGAGGTGGCCGGCGAAGCCATGCGCCTGTGCGCATGGGAGGCCGCGCGTGACCAGGTGGTGGTCGAGTTGCGCATGAGCGCGCAACTGCCCTTGGTGTATGCCGACCGGGTACTGCTGGAGCAGGTACTGGTAAACCTGCTGCGCAACGCCATCGATGCCAACCGCGAGCAGCATGGCGAGCGGCCGTCACGTATCCTGCTCGGCGCCGCGCGCGATGGCGACGGCGTGCTGGTCGAGGTGGCCGACCAGGGCCCGGGCGTTGCGCCCGAGCGCCTGGATGAAATCTTCACGCCGTTCACCACCAGCAAGGCCGACGGCCTGGGGCTGGGCCTGAGCATGAGCCGCAGCCTGATCGAAGGCTTTGGCGGCAGCCTGTGGGCGCGAGCCGGTGACAATGGCGGTCTGGTACTGTGCTGCCGCCTGGCGGTCAGCAGGGGATAAGGGGAGAAGGCGGTGCAAGCGAAAGTGTATGTGGTCGATGATGATCAGGGGATGCGCGATTCAACCGTCTGGCTGCTGCAGTCGGTAGGTTTGCAGGCCTTGCCGTTCGCCAGCGGGCAGGCGTTTCTCGACGCCTGCGTCGACGATGGCCCGGCCTGCGTGCTGCTGGATGTGCGCATGCCAGGGTTGGGCGGGTTGGCGGTGCAGCAGGCGATGCGCGAGCGTGGCCTGGGTTTGCCGGTGATCTTCGTCAGCGGCCATGCCGATGTGCCGATCGTGGTGCGGGCTTTCAAGGCCGGCGCTTGCGACTTCATCGAAAAACCCTACAACGATCAGTTGCTGCTCGACAGCGTACAGGCCGCGCTGGAAAGCGTCGGGCGGGCACGCCGGGACGACCAGGCGCTGGCCCGGGTGCAGGCGCGCATCGATGGCCTGACCCCGCGCGAGCGTGATGTGTTCGTGCCGTTGGCCCAGGGGTTGAGCAACCGCGAGATTGCCGAGCGGCTGGGCGTCAGCGTGAAGACGGTGGACCTGTACCGGGGGCGAGTGATGAAACGGTTGCAGGCCGATAGCCTGGCGGAGCTGGTGGGCATGGCCATTGCCTGCGGGGCGGTGGAGGCACTGGGCCTGCGCACACTGTAGCAGGGGCTGGCGCAAAGCCCTGTAGGAGCGGCCTTGTGTCGCGATGGGGCGCGAAGCGGCCCCGGCAATTTATGCTGTGGCACAGAACCTGGGGCCGCTTCGCGCCCCATCGCGACACAAGGCCGCTCCTACAGGGGCCGTGCAAGGGGGTATCATGAAATATTCCATAGCAACCTAATCAAAGCTTTGACATTCACTGCCTAGGCAGTAATATTTTCACACAATTACCCGAGCAGTTGCCGATGGCCCATTTTTCCCCCGAAAACTTCCAGACCTGTGCCATCGGCATGCTGCTTGGCCGCGCAGCGATCCTGAAGGACCGCATTCTCGACTGGCACCTCGAATCCGAAGGCGTCACCGCCGCGCAGTTCAAGGTGCTGATCATCGTCACCCAGTACCAGGTCGACACCCCGGCCGAGCTGTGCCGCTACCTGGGCCTGGACAGCGGGTCGATGACCCGCATGCTCGACCGCCTCGAGCAGAAGGAACTGATCGTGCGCAACCGTTGCGCCGACGACCGTCGCCAGGTGCGCTTGGCCCTTACCGCCGACGGCCAGCGCCTGGCTGACCGCCTGCCGGAAATCGGCGCGGCAGCCATGAACGAGTTGTGCGGCGCGCTGGCAGCCGAAGAGCTCCAGGCCCTGGAAGGCCTGTTGGCCAAGGTCCTGCTTGCTGCTGGCGACCCGTTGACGATACGCCGCTTCGGCGATCGTTGATCCCTGTCACGAATTATCCAAGGTATTGTCATGGCCACTCCCGCAGACACCCCGACTCCCTCCGCCGCGCCCGAACCGTCGCGCAAGCGCAAGGCCTGGCTGCTCGGCCTGCTGTTGCTGCTGATCGTTGCCGGCGCCGGCGCCTGGGCCTGGTACAGCCTGGTCGGGCGCTGGCACGAAAGCACCGACGACGCCTACGTCAACGGCAACGTGGTGGAGATCACGCCGCTGATCACCGGCACCGTCACCAGTATCGGTGCCGATGATGGCGACCTGGTCCACGCCGGCCAGGTATTGCTGCAATTCGACCCGGCCGACAGCCAGGTGGCCCTGCAGTCTGCCGAAGCCAGGCTGGCGCGCAGCGTGCGCCAGGTGCGCGGGTTGTACAGCAACGTCGACGCGCTCAAGGCCCAGCTGGAAACCCGCCAGGCAGAGCTGCGCAAGGCCCGGCAGGACTTCAACCGGCGCAAGGTGCTGGCCGACAGCGGCGCGATTGCAGCGGAGGAATTGTCCCACGCCCGCGATGACCTGAGCGTGGCCGAGGCCGCGGTCAACAGTGCACGCCAGCAGCTCAGCACCAGCAGCGCCCTGGTCGACGACACCGTGGTGTCCTCGCACCCCGAGGTGATGGCCGCCGCCGCCGACCTGCGCCAGGCCTACCTCGACCATGCCCGCACCACCCTGGTGGCACCGGTTACCGGCTACGTCGCCAAGCGTACCGTGCAGCTGGGCCAGCGCCTGCAACCGGGTACCGCGACCATGGCAGTGATCCCGCTGGACCAAGTGTGGATCGACGCCAACTTCAAGGAAACCCAGCTGCGCGACATGCGTATCGGCCAGCCGGTGCAGATCAGCGCCGACCTGTACGGCAGCGAGGTCAGGTACAGCGGCACGGTCGACAGCCTTGGCGCCGGCACCGGCAGCGCCTTCGCCCTGTTGCCGGCGCAGAATGCCACCGGTAACTGGATCAAGATCGTCCAGCGCGTGCCGGTGCGCATCCACCTCAGCCCCGACCAGCTCAAGGACCACCCGCTGCGTATCGGCCTGTCCACCGTGGTCGAGGTCGACCTGCACGACCAGAGCGGCCCGACCCTGGCCCAGCAGCCACCGCAGCAGGCCAGCTACACCACCCAGGTGTATGACCGCCAGTTGGTCGAAGCCGACAACCTGATCGCGCGGCTGATCCACGAAAACAGCGCAACCGGCAAGACGGCGCAGCGATGAGCAACAACGCCGCTGCCCAGTTCACGCCGCCGAGCCTGCTGCTGACCACCATCGGCCTGTCGCTGGCGACGTTCATGCAGGTGCTCGACACCACCATCGCCAACGTGGCCTTGCCGACCATTTCCGGCAACCTGGGGGTGAGTTACGAGCAGGGCACCTGGGTCATCACCTCGTTCGCGGTGAGCAATGCCATCGCGCTGCCGCTGACCGGCTGGCTCAGCCGACGGTTTGGCGAGGTGAAGCTGTTCATCTGGGCCACGCTGCTGTTTGTGCTGGCCTCGTTCCTGTGCGGTATCGCCCAGTCGATGCCGGAGCTGGTCGGTTTTCGCGTGTTGCAAGGCGTGGTAGCCGGGCCGTTGTACCCGATGACCCAGACCTTGCTGATCGCCGTCTACCCGCCGGCCAAGCGCGGCATGGCCCTGGCGCTGCTGGCGATGGTCACGGTAGTGGCGCCGATTGCCGGGCCGATTCTCGGGGGCTGGATCACCGACAGCTACAGCTGGCCGTGGATCTTCTTCATCAACGTGCCCATCGGCCTGTTCGCTGCCGCTGTGGTGCGCCAGCAGATGCGCACCCGGCCAGTGGTCACCAGTCGCCAGCCGATGGACTACATCGGCCTGCTGACGCTGATCATCGGCGTCGGCGCCTTGCAGGTGGTGCTGGACAAAGGCAATGACCTGGACTGGTTCGAGTCGTCGTTCATCATTGTCGGCAGCCTGATCTCGCTGGTGTTCCTGGCAGTGTTCGTGATCTGGGAACTGACCGACCGTCACCCGGTGGTCAACCTGCGCCTGTTCGCGCACCGCAACTTCCGCGTCGGCACCATCGTGCTGGTGGGGGGCTACGCCGGGTTCTTCGGCATCAACCTGATCCTGCCGCAGTGGCTGCAGACGCAGATGGGCTACACCGCTACCTGGGCCGGCCTGGCGGTGGCGCCGATCGGCCTGTTGCCGGTGCTCATGTCGCCGTTCGTGGGCAAGTACGCGCACCGCTTCGACCTGCGTGTGCTGGCCGGGCTGGCGTTCCTGGCGATCGGCAGCAGCTGCTACATGCGTGCCGGGTTCACCAGCGAGGTGGACTTCCAGCATGTGGCGCTGGTGCAGCTGTTCATGGGCATTGGCGTGGCGCTGTTCTTCATGCCGACCTTGAGCATCCTGCTGTCCGACCTGCCACCGCAGCAAATTGCCGATGGCTCGGGCCTGGCGACCTTCCTGCGTACCTTGGGCGGCAGTTTCGCGGCGTCGCTGACCACCTGGATCTGGATTCGCCGGGCGGACCAGCACCATGCCTACCTGAGCGAGCACATCAGCCAGTTCGACCCGGCCACGCGGCATACCCTGGAGCAGTTGGGCGGGGCCAGCCCGCAGAGCCATGCGCAGCTGGAGCAGATACTCAACGGGCAGGCGTACATGATGTCGACGGTGGACTACTTCACCCTGATGACCTGGGTGTTCGCCGGGTTGATCCTGCTGGTGTGGTTTGCCAAACCGCCCTTTACCGCCAAGGCGGGGCCGGCGTCGGCAGGGCATTGAGCCGGGCCAGAACAGGGCCCAGGCTCTGGCCCTTGGCAAATGCCATGTCAGGCACTGGCTGCTGCGTACCAGGGCCGCTGCATGCGCAGCACCAACCGGTCGATTTGTGGCACCAGCAGGTTGCCGGCCAGCACTGCGAAGCAGAGGCCATCGGCATACAGCCCGAATTCGCGAATCAGCTCGGTCAGCGTGCCGACGGTCACGCCGAAGAGGATGCGACCGGCGCGGGTATTGGGGCTGGTGACCGGATCGGTGGCGATGAAGAAGGCGGTGAAGAGGTAGCCGCCGAGGCTGAGGTTGTACACGGCTTCCTGCAGGCTGTGGCCGGCGGCCATGCACAGCAATACTGTGCTGGCGAGCATCGCCAGCGGAATCTCGATGCGGATCACCCGCAGCAAAGCCAGCAGCAAACCGCCGGCAATGTAGCCGTACCCCGACAGGTTGTGGGTGACGTGGATGAAATCGTTCTGCGCCAGTTGAGTGGCGCCGGCGAACGCATCGAGATCCAGGCGTGGCACCAACTGTAGCTGTTGGAGCAGAACCGCCTTGGCGTCCAGGGTTGCGGTCCAGGGGGCATGGTTCGATGGCGCGGGGTACAACTGCTGGTAGAAGCAGATGGCAACGATCCCCAGCCCTACCATGGCCGGGTTGAGACGGTTGCGGCCAAGGCCTCCACTGGCGTGCTTGCACAGTGCGATAGCGGCAAAGCTGGCCAGGGCGATCATCCACAACGGCACCATCAGCGGCAATGCCCGCGCCAGTATCAGGCCCAGCACCAGCCAGCTGAGGTCGCTCAAACCCTCGCGTACGTCCTGCCCGCGCAGGCGCAACAGGGCGGCTTCGAAGCCCAGGGCGAACAGCACGCACCAGAACACTTGCAACCAGACCACGACGCCAAATTGCCAGGCATACAGGGCGGTGCCCGGCAGCAGGCACAACACGACCAGCAGCATCACCGTGCGCAGTCGTTGCGGGATGGGGTGGCGTATCAGGCTCATGCGCGGACCTCCGTCTTGCTCTGGCGGAAGCGTTCGCGCAGCGGGATACTGCTTGGGCAGATGCTGCTGCAGCTGCCGCATTCGATGCAGGCATCCAGGCGCAGTTCCTGCAGGCTGGCCTTGTCCAGGCGCTCGGCGGCAGCATAGAGGTCCAGCGGCCTGAGCGACATCGGGCAGACATCCACGCAGCGCGTACAGCGAATGCAATTGCCGGCGGGGCGAGCAGCCGGCAGGTAGCGCTCGGCGCCGAATATCAGGCAACTGCTGGTCTTGCTGACGAAGGCGTTGGCGTCCGGTAGCGCCAGCCCCATCATCGGGCCGCCAACCTGGGTCAACTGCCCCGTGGCGGACGCGCCAGCAATCGCGCGCAGTTCGCTGACCGGGTAACCCACCGGCACCCGCACATTGCCCGGGCGTTCGCAGTCACCGGTCAGCGTCAGCACGCGGCTGGTCAGTGGTTCGCCCTGGAACACGGCCCGGCCCAGCGCGTAGAGCGTTGCGACATTCAGCGCCAGCACGCCGATATCGGCGGGCCGGCTCCCCGGGGCCAGGTTGCGGCCACTGAGGCTCTTGATCATCAGCGGCTGCCCACCTGCCGGGTAACGCTCCGGTAGCGGACATATCTCGACCCGGGTGCGCGCCTGGCGAGCGGCGGCACGTAACGTGGCCATCGCCTCCGGCTTGTTGGTTTCGATGCCGAAACGGGTTGTCGTTATTCCCAGCAGCGCGGCGACATGATCGGCGGCCTCGATCAACGCTTCGGCATTCTCGCGCATGAGGCGGTCATCGCAGGTAAGGAAGGGCTCGCATTCGGCACCGTTGATCAGCAGCAGATCGGGCTGCCGTGCGCCGGCCAGTTTGAGGGCCGTTGGGAAACCCGCCCCACCAAGGCCGACTATGCCCATTTGCAATGCGCGTTCGACCAGCGCCTCTGGCGTTTGTGGCAGGCCCGGCACCGGGCGTTTGATCCACTCATCCAGGCCATCTGCGTTCAGGATGACGGCCATGACTGGCTCGGCCGAGTCGGCCGCGAAGACATGATCGATCCGTTCCACGACGCCAGAAGTACTGGCATGCACCCAGGCGGTGGTGTTGTCGCCAATACCGATCACTTCGCCCTTGCGTACATGCTGGCCCGGCTGCACGCAAGGCTGGACAAACCGCCGACCCCGCCCGAGCGGAATCGCCAGCTGGATTTTTCCGACCGCGACCGGGGCAATCGGCGTGGCGTTGGACAGTTCCTTGTATCCCCTGAGCTCGATCCCTCCGTGCCAACTACGCTGAGAAAAGGAGGCGATGGCCAGCAGGCGCTGCCAGAAAGGTTTGTGTTGCGGCAGGCGCTGGGCGCGGATGCGGCTCTGCAGGCGTTCGACGCTCTGCAACGAATGGCTAGACATGTACTGTCCTCCAATTTTTGGGCAAAGAACGCCCCTATGCGCTTATGCACATGATGGTTTTATTGCGTCCGGGACGTTAAGCGGAAAGGGAGGGGGATGATTGATCACCCGCGCAGATCAGAGTGTTCAATGATGATTTTGTTCGATTTTTGACCAGGTTTGCTGATGAACGGTAGGCCAATTGCCATCTCGCAATTCTGGTGAAATAGCCTGCGCCGCGAAAGGGCGGCCAGAGTCTGCGAGGTGTCGAATGATGCGCGCAAGCCTGCTGGTGATGCTGGTGACGGTGCTGTATGGCTGCGGCGAAAGGATCGAACGCTTTGGCGGGCCGACCATGGGCAGCACGTATTCGATCCAGTACGTACCCAATGCGCAGACGCCTGATGCGCGGCAGGTAAAGGCCGAAGTCGAGTTGATACTGGAGGCGCTCGACAAGCAGTTTTCCAACTGGCGCGCTGATTCCGTGGTTTCCCGCTTCAACGCTCTGCCGGCCGGCGCCTGTCAGGCGGTGCCGGAAGAGATGCAGCACTTGCTGGTGTACGGTGTGTCTCTGTTCCGTGAGAGTGGCGGGGCTTTCGACCTGACGGTTTTGCCACTGATGAACCTCTGGGGCTTCGGCCCGCAGTCACGCGGCAGGCAGGTGCCGGACGCCAGCACGCTGGCACGGGAGCAGGCACGGGTAGGCCTGCAGCATTTGCACCTGGATGGCGAAACGCTGTGCAAGGATGTGGCGGCGCAGCTGGATTTCGACAGCATGCTCGCCGGTCATGCGGTGGATCGGGTGGGTGACCGGCTTGCGGCCCTGGGTATCCAGGCCTATCTGGTCGAGATCACCGGCGAACTCAAGGGCGTCGGCCGCAAGCCGGATGGCTCGCCCTGGCGCATCGCCCTCGAAGTACCGAGTGGCGAGGGCGAGCAGCAAGTGGAGCGCGCCATCGCCCTGGATGGCTACGGCGTTGCCACCGCCGGCGATTACCGCAACTATTTCGAGGAAGGTGGCCAGCGTTATTCGCACACCTTCGATCCGCGTGTCGGCAGGCCGGTCAAGCACGCGCTGGCGGCAGTGTCGGTGGTCGACCCTTCGGTGCTGCGTGCCGATGCCCTGGATACACTGTTGATGGTGCTCGGCCCGGAGGAAGGCTATGCCTTCGCCGAGCGGCATGAAATCGCCGCCTATTTCATCATGCACCAGGGGCTGGGTTTCGCCGCGCGGGCCACGTCGCGGTTCGAGACGTTGTTCCCCACGCAGGGCACGCCAAGGCCGTAGCTGAAGGAAGGTCATTCCCACGCGCAGGCTTTTCCCCTATTGTCGATGCTCCCTTTCCAAACGATTGGCAGATCCATGGAGAAAGTCATCGTCATCACCGGTGCCAGCCGCGGCATCGGCGCCGCCACGGCGCTGCTGGCCGCCCGTGAGGGCTACCGCATCTGCATCAACTACCACGCCGACGACCAGGCCGCCGAGACCGTCCTCGGCCAGGTCCGCGAGCTGGGCGCCAAGGCCATCGCCGTGCGCGCCGACGCCAGTGTCGAGGATGAGGTCATCCAGCTGTTCCAGCGCGTGGACGAAGAACTCGGCCCGGTGACCGCGCTGGTCAATAATGCCGGCACCATCGGCCAGCAAAGCCGGGTCGAGGACATGTCCGAATTCCGTCTGCTCAAGATCATGAAGACCAACGTCGTCGGCCCCATGCTCTGCGCCAAGCACGCCCTGCTGCGCATGGCACGCCGGCACGGAGGGCAGGGCGGGGCTATCGTCAACGTGTCTTCGGTTGCCGCACGCCTGGGGTCGCCCAACGAATACGTGGATTATGCCGCTTCCAAGGGCGCTCTCGACACCTTCACCATTGGCCTGGCAAAGGAAGTGGCAGGCGAGGGTGTGCGTGTAAACGGCGTGCGGCCAGGCTACATCCACACCGGGTTCCATGCGCTGTCGGGCGACCCCGACCGGGTCAGCAAGCTCGAACCCGGCTTGCCGATGGGGCGCGGCGGGCACCCCGAAGAAGTGGCCGAGGCCATCCTCTGGCTGCTCTCGAACAAAGCCTCGTACTCTACCGGCAGCTTCATCGACCTGGGCGGCGGGCGCTGAACGCGCCGGTCAATCCTCCAGCAGCATGCCTACCCGTTCGGCCAGCACTTGCAGCTCGAACGGCTTGGTCAGCACCTGAGTACCTTGCAACAACTGGCCGTCACTGAGCGCCGCGCTTTCGTCGTAGCCGGTGATGAACAGCACCTTCAGGTCGGGGTGGCGCTCGCGGCAGCGTTCAGCCAACTGGCGGCCGTTCAGGCCGCCGGGCAGGCCGATATCGCTCAGCAGCAGGTCTGGCCGCTCGCCAGCTTGTAGATGGGCGAGGGCGGCCGGGCCGTTTTCGAATGCATCAACCCGATAACCCAGTTCTTCCAGCACCTCGCAGACGACCACGCGCAAGGCAGCCTGGTCTTCGACCAGCAGGATACGCTGAGTGGTTGTGCTGCTTTTTTCCGGCGATGTGCGCGGTGGCATGGGTGCCGGGGCTTCGGGGTGCTCGTGGTGGCGGGGAAGCAGCAGCTCGATGCGGGTGCCTTCGCCAAGCGTCGACAATACCTGTAGCTGCCCGCCCGACTGGCGCACGAAACCGTAGGTCATCGACAAGCCCAGGCCAGTGCCCTGGCCCATCGGTTTGGTGGTGAAGAACGGGTCGACGGCGCGCTCGGCCACCTCCGTCGACATGCCGTTGCCGTTGTCGATGATGCTCAGCCGTACGTATTCGCCAGCTGGCAGTTCCAGTGCGCGGGCTTGCTCGTCGTCGAGCAGCAGGTTGTCACCGTGGATATCGATCACGCCGCCGGCAGGCATGGCATCGCGGGCATTGATGCACACGTTGAGCAGGGCGCTTTCCAGTTGTGGCGGGTCGATGAAGGTCGGCCACAGCTGGCGGGGGAAATGGCTGGCCAGGGTGATGGCGGGGCCGATGGTGCGGCGCAGCAGCTCTTCCATGCCGCACACCAGCGCGGCCACTTGCGTGGAGCAGGGCTGCAGGGTCTGCTGACGGGAGAATGCCAGCAGCCGGTGGACCAGCGAGGAGGCCCGCTGCGCCGAACCGCTGGACAGTTCCAGCAAGGGTTCCAGGCTGTCGAAACGCGACTGGGCCAGGCGCTGGCGCATCAGCTCCTGAGCTCCCAGAATACCGCCCAGCAGGTTGTTGAAGTCGTGGGCGATGCCGCCAGTGAGCTGGCCCACGGCTTCCATCTTCTGTGCCTGGCGCAGGGCCTCCTCGGCCTTGGCCCGTTCTGCCAATGCCGCATTCACCCGTTCTTCCAGCTCCTCGTTCAGGCGCTGCAGGGCAAGCTCGGCCCGCCGTCGTTCGGTAACATCCTTGAACAGTACCGCCACCTGGCGCTTTTCGGCAGGCTCTACCCGGAAGGTGGTCACCGACAACACGCGACCGGTGGCGACCAGCTCCTGCTCGAAATGCAGTGGCTCGCCCGTGCGCAGCACCGCGCCATAACGAGCGACCCAGTCGTCGGCCTCATCGGGCACCATCTCGCGCAGTCTCTGCCCCACCACGTTGGGGATGCCGGCGTGTTTGGCATAGGCCGCATTGGCCAGCACATGTACATAGTCGCTCAGCGGGCCGTGCGGGCCGTCGAAGAACTCGATGATGCAGAAGCCTTCGTCCATGGTGTCGAACAACGAGCGATAGAAGTTTTGGTCGTGTTGCTGATGGCTTGCCAGGCGGGCCTGCAGCAACGCGTTCTGCTGCTGCAGGGCTTCGACTTGTTGGCGCAGTGAAAGCAGGTCGCGGGAGGGCATGCCGAAGTCCGACAAAGATGAAGCCCAGACTTTAGCCTGTTCGGTAACTGGCGAATAGCCAGTCAACGCGGGGGGTAGCGGATCGGGCAACGATAGTCGTTCACCGGGCGCCCGCCATCAGAACGAGCGGATGATCCGCCCCAGGGTTTCCATGGCCCGTTCGGCATCCTCATGCCAGGGGCTGCCGTAGTTCAGGCGGATGCAGTTGCCGAAGCGCCGGGTGGGCGAGAAGATCGGGCCGGGTGCGATGCTGATGCCTTGGGCCAAGGCCATGTGGAACAGCTTGAGGGCGTCCATCCGTTCGGGCAGCTCCAACCACAGGAAGTAGCCGCCGGACGGTTGGCTGACTCGCGTTTGCGCCGGAAAGTGCCGGGCGATGGCGGCCAGCATGTTGGCCTGCTGGCCTTCCAGGGCATAGCGCAGCTTGCGCAGGTGGCGGTCGTAGCCGCCGTGCTGCAGGTAATCGGCGATGGCCGCCTGGGCCGGCATCGAGGCACACAGCGAGGTCATCAGCTTGAGCCGCTCGATCTTCTGCGCAAAGCGCCCGGCCGCCACCCAGCCGATGCGGTAGCCAGGCGCCAGGCTTTTGGCGAACGAGCCGCAGTGCATCACCAGCCCCTGGGTGTCGAAGGCCTTGGCCGGTTTGGGGGCCTGTTGCGCGTAGTACAGTTCGGCGTACACGTCGTCTTCGATCAATGGCACCTGATGGCGCGCCAATAGCTCTACCAGTGCCTGCTTTTTCGCTTCCGGCATGCTGGCGCCCACTGGGTTCTGGAAATTGGTCATGCACCACACGGCCTTTACCGGGTGCTTTTCCAGCGTTTGCGCCAGCACGCCCAAGTCCATGCCTTCGCGCGGGTGCACCGGGATTTCCACGGCCTTGAGCTTGAGCCGCTCCAGTACCTGCAGGCAGGCATAGAAGGCCGGGGCTTCGATGGCCACCAGGTCACCGGGCTGGGTGACGGCCTGCAGGCACAGGTTCAGGGCTTCCAGCGCGCCGTTGGTGATCAGCAGCTCCTCCATGGGCAGCATCAACCCGCCGACCATGTAGCGCAGGGCAATCTGCCGACGCAGCTGCGGGTTGCCGGGTGACAGGTCGGTCACCACCATGCGCGGGTCCATGCTGCGGCTGGCGCTGGCCAGCGAGCGCGACAGGCGTTGCAGCGGAAACAGCTCGGGGCTGGGGAAGGCCGAGCCGAACGGCACGGTGTTGGGGTCCTTGATCGAGTCGAGGATCGAGAACACCAG
Source organism: Pseudomonas sp. 32_A (assembly GCF_017490905.1). Lineage (NCBI taxonomy): Bacteria > Pseudomonadati > Pseudomonadota > Gammaproteobacteria > Pseudomonadales > Pseudomonadaceae > Pseudomonas > Pseudomonas sp. 32_A. The sequence goes on from NZ_JAFGYI010000028.1 coordinate 72,584, forward strand.
CGCGCTGACGTCCACGTCGGTGGACTCGCTGACCGGTTGCAATGCCTGCGGCTCGCTGAACTGGCGCGGGGCATGGGCGTTGACGAAGTAGCCCGAGCGCGGCCTTGCACGGATCAGCCCGCGCCGCTCCAGCAAGTAGTAGGCCTGGAACACGGTGGACGGGCTGACCCCGTGGGTCTGGCTGGCATAGCGCACCGAGGGCACGCGCTGGCCGGGGCCCAGCACCCCGGAGCGGATCAGTTCGGCGATGTCGTCGGCAAAGCGTTCGTAGCGTTTCATTCTGGCCTTCTGTCGAAGCCTGGCAGGCAAGGTGGAGTCAGTGTAAGGGATCACCGGTTCATCGGTGCGACGAAGCGGCTGTGGGCCACGCTGCGGATGGCGGGGTCGTCGCGCTCGCTGATCTCGAAGCTCAGCGCCTGCGAGCTGCTGGCCGGGCGCTCGGCGAGCATCGCCACCGACACCGGCAGTTCGCTCATTTCACCGGCAGGGATCATGAATGAAGTCTTGCCCTGCAGGCTGAAGCCGTCGGCGTCGAGCAGGCGCAGCTCGTAGTGCCGGGTGCTTTCGGTCTTGTTGATGACCTTGAGCAGGTAGATGTTCTCGATCTGGCCCTGAGCGTTCTCGCGGAACAGGCCGCGGTCCTTGATCACGTCCAGCGACACCATCGGACGCATTTGCAAGGCCACCACCAGCGCCGCGATCATCACCGCCAGCGCGGCAGCGTAGCCCAGCAGGCGCGGGCGCAGCCAATGGGTGGTGCCACCTTGCAGGCTGCGTTCGGACTTGTAGCCGATCAGGCCACGTGCATAGCCCATCTTGTCCATTACCCCGTCGCAGGCATCGATGCACGCCGCACAACCGATGCAGGCCATTTGCAGGCCATCGCGAATATCGATGCCGGTCGGGCACACCTGCACGCACAAGGTGCAGTCGATGCAGTCGCCCAGGCCCTGGGCTCGGAGGTCGGTGCCTTTCTTGCGCGGGCCACGGGCTTCGCCGCGACGCGGGTCATAGGCGACCGCCAGGGTGTCCTTGTCGAACATCACGCTCTGGAAGCGTGCATAGGGGCACATGTGCAGGCACACCGCTTCGCGCAGCAGGCCGGCATTGATGTAGGTGGCGGCGGTGAAGAACAGCACCCAGAACAGCGCCACGCCGCCCAGTTGCAAGGTGAACAGTTCCGCGGCCAGTGGGCGGATCGGGGTGAAGTAGCCGACGAAGGTCAGCCCGGTGAGCACACCAATGGCCAGCCACAGGCTGTGCTTCAGCGTGCGCCGGGCCAGTTTGTTCAGGCTCCAGGGCGCGGCGGCCAGCTTGATGCGCTGGTTGCGGTCGCCCTCGGTGAGCTTTTCGCACCACATGAACAGCCAGGTCCAGGTGCTCTGCGGGCAGCTGTAGCCGCACCACACGCGGCCGGCATACACGGTGATGGCGAACAGGCCGAAGGCGCAGATGATCAGCAGCGCCGACAGCAGGATGAAGTCCTGCGGCCAGAAGGTGGCGCCGAAGATGTGGAATTTACTGTTGCCCAGGTCCCACAGTACGGCCTGGCGGCCGTTCCAGTTCAGCCAGGCGGTGCCGAAGAACAGCACGAACAGGGCGCCGGCAAAGCCGATGCGCAGGTTGCGGTACAGCCCGGTGAAGCTGCGGGTATGGATGCCATTGTCGGCGCGGTGCAGCTGGGGGCTGGCTGGGGCAGTGGCGATCTCTGTGAAAGGGATTCTATCGTTCATGGCTCGGTGCTCATCAGGCCTCGATCAGGCATGAGCACTATGGCCCTGAGGCTGTTATCAGCACAGGCTCAGATTTTGCGATAAAAACCGTATCAGATTTGCGGGCAAGCCCCGCCAGGCCTCAGATTACCGAGCCTGGCGTGCTGGCCTTCAGATGCCTGCGGCTATCCACCGCACCCGCGACGGTCAGTGCATCGGCCTCTGCTTCGGTAATGGGCACGCGCTGGCCGGCGAGCAGGGCCACTGACATGCGCAGCTGTTCGTCGGTGACGATTTCGATGTCCGGGCCATCACCCTCGATGCGCAGGTCTTCACCGATGAGGGTGCAGCGGCGGGTTGATTCGTCGATTTCAACGGGCATGGGGTGGTCCTCCTGGGAGTGGTTACAGGGTGGGACCACAGGGGGAGGGCGGTTGCTGCATCAGGAAGCTGAGCGGCACTTTGCGCTGTGTTCATAGGTCAGTCTTTGTAGATGCCAGGCACGGCCTCTTCGCGGGTAAACCCGCTCCCACAGGTGTTGCGATCCCAGTGGGAGCGGGTTTACCCGCGAAGAGGCCGGGCCTGGCAACACCAATGTCAGGCACGGGAACAACCGCAATGGACCTCATCTGGCAAGCGATCCAGGCCGAATTCGCCGATATCACCGACGCTCGCGAAGTCACGCAAATCCTCGTCCGCCTGTTGATGGCAGCCCTGCTCGGCGCCGTGTTGGGCTTCGAGCGCGAGCACAAGGGCAAGGCCGCCGGGGTGCGCACGCATATGCTGGTTTCGCTGGGCGCCGCGCTGTTCGTGCTGGCGCCGAGCATGGCTGGGGCCAATGAGCAGGCGCTGAGCCGGGTGATCCAGGGCATTGTCGCCGGTATCGGTTTTCTTGGTGCGGGCACCATTCTCAAGGGGAACGGCCAGGACGCCAGCCATGTGAAGGGCCTGACCACTGCCGCCGGGTTGTGGATGACCGCCGCCATCGGTACGGCAGCCGGCATGGGCCGCGAAGCCACGGCATTGATCAGCACGATACTGGCCCTGCTGGTGCTGGGCACGATGCCATTGCTGGTGGACAAGCTCGAAGGGCAGGACGAGGGAAAGCAGGAGGAGGAAGAGGGCAGGAAGCACTGAGGGGAGCCGAAGCTCCCCTCAAAGCGTTGTTGCCTGCTCTTTTTTTATTATTGGGACCGGCCTGTTGTTGTTTTTGTCAGCCTGTCCTGGTGTTGCGGGCGACCCCCATGCGGGGTCAAGAGCAAACGTATTTTTTTGAGCGCTGACCTGCCTTCATCATTGCTGATCCGAACCTGGCTGCCGCTACCTTGAGGTAGTTTTATTGTTCTGTGCCAGACCGCGGGGCGTACCCCTGAAAAGCGTGTCTACTCCAAAAAAATCTGCTTGCTACGCCTCTGCCGTGTTGTTCTTGTTATGTCAGAGCCGTTACCTGTTGTTTTTATTGGGTGTCACATTCTTTTTGTTGTTGTGCCAGAGATATAGCAGGGTGCGTGCCAACTTTTTCAATCCCTTTGAAATCAAGCACTTAGCGATTTTGGTCGAGATCGATCGGCCTGAAATTTTGCCGATTTGTTTCCCTGTTACCCGATTTTTTGCTGCAAAACGTGGGGGCGGTAACACTCCACCCACACCAATGTGACACCTGTATGACCTATTGCGCGCTGCGCGCCCGCGCTACCCGCGACCCGTTGTCGCGGCCCAGCACGCTGCTGATGCGGCGGCCGGCGGCGATCAGCCGGTCCAGGTCGATGCCGGTTTCAATGCCCAGCCCCTGCAGCAGGTACACCACGTCTTCACTGGCGATATTGCCGGTAGCGCCTTTGGCATAGGGGCAGCCGCCCAGCCCGGCCACGGAGCTGTCGAACACGCTGATGCCTTCGAGCAGGCTGGCATACACGTTGGCCAGGGCCTGGCCATAGGTATCGTGGAAGTGCCCGGCCAGTTGCTCGCGCGGTACCTGTGCCGCGACCACCTCGAACAGGCGCCGGGTTTCGCCGGCGGTACCGGTGCCGATGGTGTCGCCCAGCGATACTTCGTAGCAGCCCATGTCGTGCAGGGCGCGGGCCACCGGGGCGACCTGCTCGGCGCTGACCTTGCCCTCATAGGGGCAGCCGAGCACGCACGACACATAGCCGCGCACGCGCACACCGTGGTTGCGCGCGGCTTCCATGATCGGCTCGAAGCGCTTGAGGCTGTCGCTGATCGAGCAGTTGATGTTGCGTTGCGAGAAGGCTTCGGAGGCGGCCGCGAACACCGCCACCTCCTTCACGCCTGCGGCCAGGGCATCCTCGAAGCCGCGCAGGTTGGGGGCCAGCGCCGCATAGGTGACACTAGGGCGCTGGTGGATGCCGGCGAACACTTCGGCGGAGCCGGCCATCTGCGGCACCCACTTGGGCGAGACGAAGCTGCCCACTTCGATATAGGCCAGGCCCGCTTCGGTGAGGTCGTCCACCAGGCGCACCTTGTCGGCAACGCTGATGGGTTGGGCTTCGTTCTGCAGGCCGTCGCGGGGGCCAACTTCGACCAGGCGGACGTGTTTGGGCAAGGGCATGGCGGGTTTCCTGTGGCGTTCAGCGGTTGTCTTTGTTGTTCAGGGTGGCAGCCAGCGCCTGTTCGCAGCGCTCCTGGGCGGTGTCCAGCTCCAGCTGCATCTGGTGGATGTCGAGCATCTGCTGTTCCAGCTGGGCGCGGCGCTCGGCGATTTTTGCCAGCATGCTGTTGAGCTGCTTGAGGTTGCCGCTGGAGGGGTCGTACAGCTCGATCAGCTCGCGGCATTCGGCCAGCGAAAAGCCGATGCGCTTGCCGCGCAGGATGAGCTTCAGACTGACCTTGTCACGCGCCGAGTAGATACGCTCCAGGCCACGGCGCTCGGGGCTCAACAGGCCCTGTTCCTCATAGAAGCGGATGGCGCGGGTGGTGATGTCCAGCTCGCGGGACAGGTCGGAAATACTGTAGGTCTGGGTGCTCATGCTGGGGCTCGGCGTGGGGTATGCGGGTATCCTGAGGGCAGGTTGACGTATACGTCAAGCAGGGGCGCGAGATGAGTGTTGCCAGTACTGGCCTCTTCGCGGGTAAACCCGCTCCCACAGGAAGTGCACAGGTCTTGAGGATGTGGGAGCGGGTTTACCCGCGAAGAGGCCAGCACAGGCGAAAAATTACTCAGACAACCCCGACCTGCGATACCCATTCGGCGTCTGCCCACTCAACCGCTTGAACCACCGGGCAAAATACGTCGGGTCGGTAAACCCCAGGCTATCCGACAACTGCCCGATGCTCATCCGCGTATAGATCAGGTTGCGCCGCGCCTCCAGCAGCAACCGCTGGTGCACCACCTGCAGCGCGGTCTGCCCACTCAGCGCCCGGCACAGCTGGTTCAGCTGCAAACTCGGAATATTCAACTGCGCGGCAAAATCCTCCACCGACAAGTGCTCACGGTAATGCGCCTCGACCAGGCGCAGGTACTGCCCCAACAACTGGCGGTCCCGTTCATCGCGGTTGCGCGGCGCCTGCCCCAGTTGCTGGCGGCGGCTGATCCACACCATCAGCGCCATCACCAATGCTTCGAGCAAGGCTGCCCGCGCCGGGGCGTTGCCCTGGTACTCCTGCTGCAGGGTGTCGATCAGGCTGCGCAGGCGAACCCGGTCGCGGCCCAGCGGGTAACAGGCCGCCTTTGCCAGCACTGCCAGCGGCGCACCCAGGCGCTGCTCCAGGTTGGCCACCAGTGCCGTGCCAAAGGTCAACACATGCCCCTGAATGTCGGCGCTGAAGCGAAAGCCGTGCACGGTCATTGGCGGCACCACCTGGATCGCCGCTTCGCTGATGGCGCTGCGCCCCCCCTCGATCTCCACCTCGGCCCGGCCACGCTGCACATACAGCAACTGAAACAGCTCGGCATGCTGGTGCGGCTTGATTTCCCAGTGGTGCAAACGGCTACGCGCCGGGATCGACTCGCAGTGCAGCAGATCGGTGCCGGGCCAGGCCTGGTTTTCGCCATAGAGCTTGAACAGGGGGACGCCGGGGAGGGTGAATTTCATGCGTACAGGCCTGTCCGTTAATCGAACGTTTTTTGTAAAAGTGCAGGTTATACATGGAATAGCACACTTCCATGGCTGTTTTTGCCAGTAAAAATGCAAAGGCAAACCCTAACAGCAGATGCCGCCCCACTGCCAGTCCAGGGCCGGCATCGTCCGCACAGAGACAAAAACAATGAAAACTCAGGTCGCAATTATTGGTGCAGGTCCGTCTGGCCTGCTGCTCGGCCAACTGCTGCACAAGGCCGGTATCGATACGCTCATCGTCGAACGCCAGACGCCCGAATACGTGCTCGGTCGCATCCGTGCCGGGGTACTGGAGCAAGGCACGGTCGACCTGCTGCGTGAAGCCGGGGTGGCCGAGCGCATGGACCGTGAGGGCCTGGTACACGAGGGTGTCGAGTTGCTGGTCGGCGGGCGCCGCCAACGCCTGGACCTCAAGGCCCTGACCGGTGGCAAGACGGTAATGGTGTACGGCCAGACCGAAGTCACCCGTGACCTGATGCAGGCACGTGAAGCCAGCGGCGCGCCGATCGTCTATTCGGCAAGCAACGTCCAGCCGCACGAACTGAAGGGCGAACGGCCCTACCTGACCTATGAAAAAGACGGCCAGGTGCACCGGGTGGACTGCGACTACATCGCCGGCTGTGACGGCTTCCATGGTGTCTCCCGCCAGAGCATCCCCGAGGGCATCCTCAAGCTGTACGAGCGGGTCTACCCGTTTGGCTGGCTGGGCATGCTGTCAGACACGCCGCCGGTCAACCACGAACTGATCTATGCCCACCACGAACGGGGTTTCGTGCTGTGCAGCCAGCGTTCGCACACCCGTAGCCGCTACTATCTGCAGGTGCCGCTGGAAGAGCAGGTGGAGGCATGGTCCGACGAGCGTTTCTGGCAGGAGCTCAAGGCACGCTTGCCCGAAGACGTGGCTGCACGCCTGGTCACCGGCCCGGCCCTGGAAAAGAGCATCGCGCCGCTGCGCAGCCTGGTGGTCGAGCCGATGCAGTATGGCCACCTGTTCCTGGTCGGTGACGCCGCGCACATCGTCCCGCCGACCGGTGCCAAGGGCCTGAACCTGGCGGCATCGGACGTCAACTACCTGTACCGCATCCTGCTAAAGGTGTACCGCGAAGGGCGCACCGACCTGTTGCAGCAGTATTCGCCGCTGGCCCTGCGCCGGGTTTGGAAAGGCGAGCGCTTCAGCTGGTTCATGACCCAGCTGCTGCATGACTTCGGCAGCCACAAGGACGCCTGGGACCAGAAGATGCAGGAGGCCGACCGCGAGTATTTCCTGACCTCGCCGGCGGGGCTGGTGAACATTGCCGAGAACTATGTAGGGCTGCCGTTCGAAGAAGTGGCCTGACCTGCAGGTGAAAGCCTGGCCAACGCGCAATTCCTGTAGATACCGTCTTGACCCTCACCCCGCAAGAGCGATTTGAGGGTCAAACGGTTTGCCGGATTTCACTACGCCATACACCAGGTGCAAAAGCTTACGCATAGCAGCGCAGACTATCTGCTTGTAGG
>NZ_JAFGYI010000218.1:0-500 GCF_017490905.1 Pseudomonas sp. 32_A
CCGTCTCAACAGGCGAAGAAAAATCAGTGAGGGCCACGCTATGAGATCCATGTTTTTCAAAAGAGGCAATCTTTTTGCGCTCGGTTCGATGATGCTCCTCCACGTTGCGACTGCTTTTGCCGCACCGATGGACGTCAACGTCGTTGATTCGGTGATGGGCAAGTACCAATCTGCGGCCAGTTCGTGGGGCGGCGTCATGGTGAGCTACGGGTCGTGGCTCTTCTGGGGATTGGCGCTCGTCAGCATGGTGTGGACGTACGGAATGATGGCGATGCGCCGCTCGGACATTCAAGAGCTCTTTGCTGAATCGATTCGATTTTTCGGCACCCTGGGCTTCTTCTGGTGGATTCTGTACAACGGCCCGGCAATCGGAGATGCCGTCGTCAAATCGATGTGGATGATCGGAGCAAAGGCCATCGGCCAAGCAACAGACTTTACGCCTGGCGGCATCGTACAGATCGGCTATGACATTTTTGCCAAGGCGCTCGACCAGTCTTCTG
>NZ_JAFGYI010000219.1:0-499 GCF_017490905.1 Pseudomonas sp. 32_A
GTGCAATTTTACAATCCTTTGGTGCCATCAGGAACGGAAATCCAGTCTTGGGTGGCCATCCAAAACTATCAAGCTGCTCGTACCCAGCCTGCCCTACCACTTTTGAAAAAGGGGCATAGCTACGACTTGACGGCCACTCTCGAAGCCGTCCCAACTGGCTCAGTCTTTTTGAAAGTCAGCTTTTTGGACCGTTATGGCAATGAAATCAAACAGCTTATTGACAAAAGTACCCACATGACCTTTATTTACCCTCATGAGGCTTATACCTATCGTATTTCTCTCTTGAGTGCTGGGGTCAAAGAGCTGGATTTCTACAGCTTAAAACTGGAAGAAACAGGAGAAGAACATGTTTAAACAACTGAATCCTATTCTCCCTGTTAAGGAGATACTCAAGGAAATCAACGGCCTAGCCGATGAAATGGCTGGTCTGAGCAACCTTGAGTTGAAAAATAAAACGCAGGAATTTAAGGAGCGTTTAGCCCAAGGAGAAAGCTTGGAC
>NZ_JAFGYI010000220.1:0-498 GCF_017490905.1 Pseudomonas sp. 32_A
CGTTCGCGTCGCTCGCGCCGGCGCACACGCGTGCGAAGCTGATCGAGCTCGACGAGCGCTGGGGCGACGCCGCGTACTGGCAGGCGATCGCGAAGAACGGCGGCCGCTATTCGCCGTTCTACCTGCTCGCGGCGCTCGATCACAAGCAGGACGGTTTCGGCAGCATCGTGCCCGCCGATCCCGATCAATCGATCTACCTCGCGGTGTTCGGCCGCACGCTGCTGATCGGCTTCGCGGTCACGCTGTTCGCGCTCGCGCTCGGCTATCCGCTCGCGTACTGGATCTCGACGCTGCCCGAGCGGCGCGCGAATCTCGCGATGATCCTCGTGCTGATTCCGTTCTGGACGTCGGTGCTCGTGCGCGTCGCCGCCTGGATCGTGCTGCTGCAAAGCGAAGGGCTCGTCAATCGCGCGCTGATCGACACCGGACTGATTTCGCAGCCGCTCGCGCTGTTGTTCAATCGCGTCGGCGTCTACATCTCGATGACGCACATCCTGC
>NZ_JAFGYI010000221.1:0-498 GCF_017490905.1 Pseudomonas sp. 32_A
TTCTTATTCATGGCGCAGTAAGTGGGCGAGTTTTAGGATCGGCACACGCATCTGTTTCTGGAGCGACACCCATATCTGAGGCTTCAGCGACGGCTCAACATGCTGCTTCCTATTCCGGAACATCAGAAACTTCGACAACCCACGACTCGGGCACTGCGGAGCTTATCGACCGGAATGCAAAGTACCAGGCTAATCACAATGATGGCGCTGGAAAGGCCGATTCGGTGCGGTGGATAGATAGAACAGCAAGCTCACCTCTTGTTTTAATCGCCCCGCATGCCACCACGCAGATTCGCGATGGCAAACGGAAACCGGCTGACCTGTACACCGGCGGCATTACTGAGATTGTGGCCGACCGCATGGGCGCGTCATCATTAACAACGACAGGCAAGGTTTCAGATTGGAATAAGAATTGGTCTACGAGAAATGACGAATTCACACGGATCATCGACCGCCTTCCCAAGAATGCCGTCATTGTTGAAATTCACGGGATGAAAG
>NZ_JAFGYI010000222.1:0-497 GCF_017490905.1 Pseudomonas sp. 32_A
TTGGTGGACAGCGCAGCGAAGTGTTTCGCCACGTGCTTGTTGTCGCCCGCGGTTTTCAGGAACCAGTCGCGCGCGCTGTGGGCGTTGGTCATGGTTTCCTGAGTGGTAAAGGTTTTCGACGCAACCAGGAACAGGGTGGTTTCCGGGTTCACGTTCTTCAGCACTTCGGCGATGTGGGTACCATCGACGTTAGACACAAAGTGCATATTGAGGTGGTTTTTGTACGGGCGCAGCGCTTCGGTCACCATGAACGGGCCGAGGTCAGAGCCGCCGATACCGATGTTAACCACGTCGGTGATCGCTTTGCCGGTGTAGCCTTTCCAGCTTCCGGAGATAATCGCTTCGGAGAAGGTTTTCATCTTTTCCAGCACCGCGTTCACTTCCGGCATGACGTCTTTGCCGTCAACGATGATTGGGGTATTGCTACGGTTACGCAGGGCTACGTGCAGCACGGCACGGTCTTCGGTGCGGTTGATCTTCTCACTGGAGAACATGGA
>NZ_JAFGYI010000223.1:0-497 GCF_017490905.1 Pseudomonas sp. 32_A
GATCTTGATTTCTGGTGGCTGCTCGCCATTCCCGTCGCGTTCGCGCTCGGCTGGATGGCGTCGCGCTACGACCTCAACAAGCTGCTGTCCGAGAGCGCGAACCTGCCGCGCTCGTATTTTCGCGGCCTGAATTTCCTGCTGAACGAACAGCCGGACAAAGCGATCGATGCGTTCATCGAAGTCGCGAAGCTCGATCCCGAAACGGTCGAGCTGCACTTCGCGCTCGGCAACCTGTTTCGCCGCCGCGGCGAGACGGACCGGGCGATCCGCGTCCATCAGAATCTGCTGAGCCGCAACGATCTGCCCGTGAGCGAGCGCGACCACGCGCTCTTCGAGCTTGGCCAGGACTTCCTGAAGGCGGGCCTGCTCGATCGTGCGGAGGAGACGTTCCACATGCTGGCCGAGGGGGACTACGCGCTCGACGCGCAGCGCGCACTCCTCACGATCTACGAGATCGAGAAGGACTGGACCAAGTCGATCGACACCGCGGCGAGGAT